>CAZJNL010001206.1:0-2116 GCA_964546515.1 uncultured Oscillatoria sp. | reverse complement strand
AATTAGCGGGAAATTGACGGGACATGATATAAGAGGCGTGCACGGTCGAATGTGGCGCGTTGCTCTTCACGGATTCGCCAACAGCATCCTTCTATATAAGGATGTAATGGATGGGTTATGTCTCAGTCTGACAGATAGCTTATCTGTCACAGGCCGCACCTGAATGGCTGCCGGTTGGATTGCCTATTGGCCGGAGCGGGGAGGGAAACGTTTACCTGGAAAAGCTCGCTCGTAGCAAACAGGTGCAGCAGCGTGGGATGGTTCACCGGTATGGGGTGCCGCCGCCGAGGTGCGTGCCAGACGATGCAAAAGGTGGCCGCACAAAGTCGGAGCCACCCCCACCAGAGGCGACATGTCACGTCTTTATATTTAATCTCCAGCGGTGGCACGCTCAGACTGATCGCTCCGGACGGCGGACTCTAGATTTTTAGGACAGGTTGCGGCCACCGGCACGCGCTCGGCGGCTCCCCACCCCCGGGCGCATACCGGCTCTGCAGAGCAAGACGCCGTTGCATGGGAAGAACCCCTCACCCCCCCAACCCCCCCTCCCCCACCAGGGGGGAGGGGGGGAGAAACAGAATGCCACAACCGGTTGGGCCGGCCCGGGGGGAATGGCCACTGGTGGAGCGGGCCGGCGGTGGCATTACAGCGGTGGCCCTCACCCAACTTTCTCCTTATGTCTGTGTCACACTCCCCCCAATCTAGCTCAAACCCTTGCCGGTAGGGCGATTCAGGATTAACGAAAACTTTTTCAAAAATTTTCTTGAAAATGCTTGACAACCTCAGACAGGCTAGTTATAGTATTTAAATAAGCTAAAAAAAGCCAAGCAAAAGTGAGGGCGAACCTCACGATACCGAACCATAGAAAATAAAATAGTTTGAAAGCCAGATAGGTCAGATTAGCTAGTTGGTGGTGGAAAAGTCTACCAAGGCTATAATCAGTAGCTGGTCTGAGAGGACGAGCGGCCACACTGAAACTAGCAAAGAGTCTTTGAGTTAAGTCGGGCTAAATAACAGTCTTAATCTAGTATTCTCTCCCTAAACTCGTGTCATTTCGGATTGGCAGTGAATGCAGTTCATCCCTCTATTATGCAACGCCTCTGATGGAAGAGCTGTAGAAAAACTGACATCTGAGGAATTAGACGCATTTCATCCTGATTATCCCGTCGCAACTTGTATCGGATATGAAAAATAAAGCTACATAGTTTTGTTTGGAAGTTTCCATTTATTTAGTGAACCTAAATTGTTCTGACAAAATATCCTATGATTCCTGTAACTTTTGACATAAATCCAGAAATAAGCATTATTTTATGTACTTATAATCGAGCTAAATATCTGAACAATTGTATTGCTAGTGTAATTCATCAAAATTTTCAAAATTGGGAGCTTTTAGTAGTTGATGATGGCAGTCAAGATAACACTTTTGAAATTCTCAGTCCCTATATAGAAAAATTTTCAAATATCCGGTATTTAAAACATCAAAATAGAAAGCAGGCCCTGTCTAAAAATGTAGGTATTCAGGCATCCTTTGGCAAGTATATAACTTTTCTTGATAGTGATGACGCATATAAACTAAATCATTTAGAATCCCGCCTCACATATATGCAATCTAATCCCGATGTGGACTTAATTGAAGGCGGATTTTTCAGCGAAGAAGAAATTTTTGTGGTGGATTATTTTCAACAAGACAAAACAATTAATTTACGAGAATGCGTTTTGGGACCCACATTTTTTGGCAAAAGGCGAGTTTTTTTTGAGTTAAAGGGTTTTAATAATATCTCATATGGCGAGGATACGGATTTCTGGCAACGGGCGGAAAAAATATTCAAAACTCAAAAAATAAGGGAGCCGGAAACCTATGTCTATACAAGAGCAGAAACGAGTATTACCAAAAGCTTTTTAGAGAAATCTCGTCAACCGACTTAATAATTAACATGAAAATTAAAATATTTATCTCCCAAATCAAAAATATTTGGGCCATGTTCTTGCTTTGGGTAGGCAGCTTTTACTCACAGGAATTATCTTGAGTTTTTGTCGAGTATTTTTATCAACTTGTCAAACGCGCACATTCTGGTGCAAGTCGCCCGCTATCAAGGGCGGCAAGTGTTTGCCTTCA
>CAZJNL010001205.1:0-2117 GCA_964546515.1 uncultured Oscillatoria sp. | reverse complement strand
GCTTGTACCTTCTCCCAGGCTTTCAGCATTGCCTGACTTAGGGCATCCTCAGCCAAGGTTGGGTTGTTCCCCATCCGCATAAGACAGCAGCGGTAAAGAGATTCCAACTCTTGCTGCCACAGCTCCCAAAACTTTGCTTTTATATATTCTATACTACTGCTTTCCGATAACATGGTGAGTGTTTCAGACACCTATTTTCTCCTTTTTAGTCCTGGCCATCACGGGGAGCGCTTCCATGCGAAACACACTTCTAGCTGTTCTCCCCTTCCTCTTGCTGAACTTGTCTGGTTTTCACACATCCTCTACTCTAAACACCCCCGCTCTTGATGTCAATCCCCTTTCTATAAAGTTTATCTATTCTTACCATGCCCGCTGACAAGTCTGCCCGTCTGGCGTATCCCCTGACTGTTAAAGGAGCAAGTCAACTTTTCGGATTGCTGTCCTTCCCCCTAAAGAAGGCTAATTGACTCACGGTAAAACCAAGCCATCCGAGATGTATCAAGGACAGCCTTTTCTGTCAAGACATCTCTAATACCGCTCTTCTAAAAAAGAACGGCTAGCTATAAATACTGCAAGCGGATTACAATTGCATGAGTGCCACCGGCACGCAGCGATCCACGATGCGAACTCTATAAAGGCATCCCTCCATTTAAGACACAACCTCAAACAAGATTATCAAACCGGCAGTACGGCGGACTGCCTGCCAAAAGGGCGGCAGCCGGTGAGCTTCGCAGACGCTTTTCGCCAGTGGTTTCGCCAACGGGCCAGCATTTGTGTTCCGGGCTTTTCCGCACTGCCACACAGTTACCTTTAGCACCGGCAAACCCCTTGACAGAAGTTCCACTTGTGTGCTTAGGGCGTGGAAAGAGTTAACTGTATGTCACCTTTGTGGCCATAGATACACTCTACTTCTGAGGATAGAGACTTGTCAACGGCCTGTATTTAAAGTTTCTGTAAACAAAAGTCGTCTATTTAAAGTTTCTGTAAACAAAAGTCGTCTAATGTAAACTTATGCCGGCCAGTGCCGGCTTGGCCATACCCCATGCCCTTAAGGGGTTAGGGGTTAGGGGTTAGGGAGTAGGGGGTAGGTTTCAGAAAGTAAGTGAGAATTGACCCCATGCCCGATTGCCCATCACCCCATGCCCCATCGCCCCATCGCCCACTGCCGGTAGGGGCGGGTTCACCGATAACTGTGCCACCAACAAATATGTCAGCTCAAGTTGCTATTTACCAGTCAGTCAGGCGAGATCCCCCCAACGCCGGGGCGGGCTTTTGTGCCACCGGCACTTGGATTAGGGGGGACAATCTCAAAGCGCCCCCCAATCGTTGGGGCGGGTCCTTCCGCCCCGTTTGGGGAGATCTGAATGCAATGACTTGTAGGTAGCAACTTGGGATATGTCAAATCAACCGATACATTTTTGCTAACAACCTTTAACAGTTGCCAACAAATACTGTAGGGGCGGGTTTATCCAAGAAGTCTGCTGGGAAGTTCAGATGCTGGTAAACCCGCCCCTACTTTATCTCTCAACCAAGGCGTATCAACCAATGCCCACAGGAAAATCCCGCGATCACAACAGCCAAGTTCATGATATTGCCCACCTTCTTTTAAGAAGAAGTCACTTGAACTAGCTTAAAGGCCACTCATCCTTTAGAGTTTCAGGCTTTGTGGCAGTTTCCGGGACAGCCACCCGCCTTTGGTTCTCAGGTCTTGGTGACTGTCTTGAGCTTTTCAGAGCAGCCACCCGCCTTTGGTTCTCAGGTCTTGGTGACTGTCTTGAGCTTTTCAGAGCAGCCACCCGCCTTTGGTTCTCAGGTTCGGGTGGCTGTCTTGAGTAAAGTATAGCATAGATTGGAAGATGGAACGCAAATCACCTGCTGTTGCCAGCCCCCCCTACCCCGGCGCAGGGGGGCGGGTTTATTGATCTTGTTCCTGGAGTCCCAAAGATTGCCGGTCAACCCGCCCCTACAAATTCCCAATGCCCCCCAAGCCGCTGCCCCCATGCCCAATCACCCGCCAGTGTGGGAGGGCGGGTTTATTGATCTTTTTCCTGGTGTGCCAAAAATTGCCGGTCAACCCGCCCCTACAAATTCCCAATGCCCCCCAAGCCGCTGCCCCC
>CAZJNL010001204.1:0-2123 GCA_964546515.1 uncultured Oscillatoria sp. | reverse complement strand
TGCTAGCTGCTTACACAGCCGCTGCGCTAACGCCCTCACGCCGGCGCTCCCCACAGACACCCTCTGAAAAACCTACCCTTGTAAGCACCCCCCAACCCCCTCTCCGCCAGCGGGGAGGGGGAGTTATACTTGACTCTATTATACTAGAGGATGAGTAAAAAGAGGGGGCGAATGTTTAACTTTAAAGTTAGCACACTTAAGAAGTAATAAAGAAGTAAACCTCACAACTCACAGCTGCTTATGTCTGATTTACCGGCACTGAATAATGAGACGATTTGGGCTATTATCAAGGAGGAAATTGATGACGCTACGGTGAACCGGCTGGTGTGGCACTGTCTGGGCTATCGCTATGAGGCTTCAGCCGGCAAGTGGGACGCATCGGGCGTGGCTCCTGAATGGCGGGATGAGTACCCACAACCGCCGGATTTTATTGACAGCCGACCGGCTACGGTGAAGCTGACTCGTTCGATTCCTGCGCCTAACAAGCAGTTGCTGAAGGAACAGCTGGGGTTTAAGGGCTACAAATTGGGGGAGTTTGGCCCCCGGCAGACTCGGCGGGCGACGATGGCTAACTGGCTTTTGAGCTATCTTGCTAGTGGCAAAAGCGCGGAACTTTGACTCGCTGTGCCTGGTGCTTGCGGCGAAAAGTTATCGCGGTTTTCACTGGTGCTGAATACAACTTGTGTCGGGGAATGTGCTATTATATCAATAGGGTCCCGCAGGTTTGTAGGACTTCGTATCAGGGATTGAAATTCTCGGCACGCTTGGTTTGGCTGAGCCTTCCAACTGGCGTTTCGGCGGCGGGGACTTTCACCCGCCCCAGAGAGCGCGGGAACGAGAATTGTGGAGGAAACTTTGATGCTGTTTGCGTTTCTCTCTTCGCTGATTTTTGCTAGCTCTATTAGCGCTATTCCCAACTTGCCGGCACTGCGGGAGGCTGCGATTGTCGCCGATAACCCAGAACGGTGCCGGTGTGATAAGGTGGTGGTGGAGTTCGTTGCTCGTGGGGAGGAGTGGGGCGATGTCTGGATTGATGGCAAGCCGGTGTTGCAAATGCGCAATTTCAATCGCCGGCAAACTGTTACGCTTTCTCCCGGCGGGTATCGGGTGGTGATTACCGGCATTACAAGTTTCGATGTTTGGGCGTCGGGCTATCTGGATGTGGGCCAAACTAATGTGGTGAGGCTGGCGTTTTCTAAGAAGGGCGGAGTGCAGGTGAGCCCAAACCCCAATGTCTGGCTTCCGGATGAGGCGAACGATCCGGATGTCTGGCGAAAGTAGGGATGCCGGTTTTGGGGTACACGGGCGAGGTGTACAGGTGCACAGGCGAGACGCCTGTGCTACGTCATTGAAGGCGTAGGACAGGTGTCCCGCCTGTCCCTATGTCATTCAAGGCGCAGGACAGGTTATCTTAGTAGAAGCTTCTTTTTGTGCGCACGCGGGTGATACTATGCTGGAATCAGGCTCTGTATTGCAGAATCGCTATCAACTCAAACAGAAACTGAGCGACAATCCGGTGCGCCAGACTTGGCTGGCTGAGGATTGGGAATCCCATGACCAAGTGGCGGTTAAGCTGCTGGCTTTTGGGGGTCAGATGCAGTGGGATGACTTAAAATTGTTTGAGCGGGAGGCGCAGGTACTGAAGCTGCTTTCCCATCCCCAGATTCCCAAGTATCGCGATTATTTTGCTGTTGATGAGGGGATTCTCTCGTTTTGTTTGGTTCAGGAATATATCCCTGGATCGTCGCTGAAGCAGTTGCTGGAGCGGGGGCAGCAGTTTTCTGAGGAGCAAGTTCGCAAAATTGCCCAAGATGTGCTAGAAATTCTCATATACCTGCACGCACTGACGCCGCCGGTGCTGCACCGCGATATTAAGCCGGGCAATTTAATTGTGGGGGCGGATGAGAAGGTTTATTTGGTGGATTTTGGGGCGGTGCAAAATCGGGCGTCTGCGGGTGTGAGTTTTACGGTGGTGGGCACTTACGGGTATGCGCCGGTGGAACAGTATGGCGGTATGTCGGTGCCGGCATCGGATTTGTACGCGCTGGGTGCGACGCTGATTCATTTGCTCACCGGCACGCCGCCTTTTGATTTGCCGCAGCGAGATTTGCGAATTCAATTTC
>CAZJNL010001203.1:0-2125 GCA_964546515.1 uncultured Oscillatoria sp. | reverse complement strand
TCCTGGATTCACGGTATCACAGGCAATCCCATTACAAAACTGGCGCGAGACTTCCAGGTTCGCATCGCTCCCACCGATTACGATAATACCACAATTTACGGCCCCGATGGCAAGCCTCTGGGAGACAAAGAAATTGAGAAAGCCGAATCCCTCTACGAGGATATTATCAGCCGAGCGAAAGCCATGAGGAAAAAGCTGGAAAAGGACATCTCAATCGCTGAAGCTGTCGAGCGCATCTTGCAGGGAGAAAACCTGACGCCCCAACAAATAAACCTCCTCAACTGGCATCTCACTTCCAACGTTGTGGTGGAAAACGGCACGGACTTGGAAAATCTCTCCCTGATGGCTTATGATGAGGATGAGGCGTTTGCCGGCAATGACTATCTGTTCCCCGGCGGCTACGACGCAATCATCCAAGGATTGGCGAAAGGGATTGACATTCAGCTGCAGCAGAAAGTCACCGGCATTGAATATGGAAAGAAAGGCGTGTCGGTGAAAACAGAACGCGGCAGTTTTCAAGCGGATGCTGCTGTTATTACTTTGCCTCTAGGCGTTCTGAAATCTGGAGCGGTGACTTTCTCGCCCCCACTCCCTGAGCGCAAACGCGCTGCTATCAGTCGCCTGAATATGGGAGTGCTGAACAAGGTTGTTTTAAAGTTTCCTAAGATATTCTGGCCGGCAGATAATGATATGATTGGATATATCAGCCCGCAGTCAAAAGATTTCTCGGAGTTTGTCAATCTGCACCGGCACACTTCTGCGCCGGTGCTGGTTGCCTTGACGGGAGGAAGTTTTGCCCGCGAGCTGGAACAATTATCTGAGCGAGAGGTGGGAGAGCGGGTGATGAAGCTGCTGCGTCGCGCTCACGGGAATGGGATTCCCAATCCTGAAGCAATTGTAAGGACGCGATGGGCTGCTGACCCATTCTCCTTGGGTTCTTACTCGCATATTCCTGTGGGTAGCTCCACCGGCAATCTGGAAGCGCTAGCAGAACCCGTTGCTGAGCTACTGTTTTTTGCCGGTGAAGCCACATCCCAACAGTATCCCAGCACAGTCCACGGCGCTTTTCTCTCTGGGATTCGGGAAGCCCAGCAGATCGGCAAGAGGTTTGCCGGCTAGAGGTGAGGGGAAGACCCCATCTGACGCCGGTGTTCCTGAATCTCCGGGATAGTGAACAGCGCCTGAAACTCCAACCCCTCTTTGTGGTATAATTCGGCACCGCCTTGCTGCCGGTCTACCAGAGCAATGACTCGCTCGACAGTGTAACCGGCATCCCGCAGCCGGTTCACCGCTTTCAGGGCAGAGGTGCCGGTAGTGACCACATCTTCGAGCACCACCACCAGAGCCCCGGCTCTCAGTGCGGGCCCTTCAATGTATGCCTGCGTCCCGTGTCCCTTAGGCTCTTTGCGGACAATCAGCGCCGGCACCGGCCTGTTTTCACAAGCAGAAACCACACTCACCGCTGTTACAATCGGATCGGCTCCCAAAGTCAGCCCAGCCACGGCCTCGGTGTCCGGTGGCAGCTCCGACAGGAGCAGGCGACCGGTAGCCAGGGCACCTTGAGGGTGGAGCGTCACCAGCTTACCATTGATGTAGTAGGAGCTGCGCTGCCCGGAAGACAGCACAAAGTCCCCTTCTCGATAAGCCAGCTCGCAGAACAAATCCAGCAGTTGCCGGCGCAGCGCCGTTAAATCGGCAGTGGCCACGAAAATATCGCTCATCAATCCAGCACAAAACGTTAAGCCTTCAGTCATTCTGCCACGAGACGATATTAAAATGGAGGAACAGTTAAAATGTGTCGAAAAGGTGAGGGTTAAGGTCATGGGCGTGCGGTTTAAAAATATAGCCGGTGTCTTGGGCGTGAGTGTGTCTTCTCTTGCTGTTGCTTCTGCCATCCTGACTCAAGCTGCGCCCTCAAGCGCAGAGCCAAGGCAACCCGTACCGCTGCAAGAAGCCTTTAATGATGCGTTCTACGAAAACGCTGGAACATTTTTTTCCAATCGCTCTATCTTTAGCCAAATCAACTGGATTTTAGGGCAAGGTTCGATTATTCGCAGCGGTTTTCCTGAGAAGCAAATTGAGCGGGATGTCAGGGCGGTTCACAGGCTGTACGAAGAGGCACTCA
>CAZJNL010001202.1:0-2128 GCA_964546515.1 uncultured Oscillatoria sp. | reverse complement strand
TTTGGGCTTTAGCCCAACTACGAACCTTTGGGCTTTAGCCCAACTACGAACCTTTGGGCTTTAGCCCAACTACAAACTCTGCCGTTTAACACTTAAAAGCTGCCGGTGTCAAGGGGGAATCTCTTAAAAAAGACTCTTTTTAATCTACTCTTAAGCTTCCTACCCGTCTTTTGGGCCATCGTCCGAGCTCTGAGCTCCATCGTCCGAGCTCTGAGCTCCATCCTCCGAGCTCTGAGCTCCATCGGTCGAGCTCTGAGCTCCATCCTCCGAGCTCCGAACTCCATCGGTCGAGCTCAAAGCTCCATCGGTCGAGCTCAAAGCTCCATCGTCCGAGCTCCGAACTCCATCGGTCGAGCTCTGAGCTCCATCGGTCGAGCTCTGAGCTCCATCGGTCGAGTTCCGAACTCCATCGGTCGAATACAGCAGGCCATAACCCGTAGGGCAGGCGTCCCGCCTACCCCCGCAGGACAGGCAAGATGCCTGTCCTACAGGGGTGGGGTTCATCTCACCGGCTACAGTGCCAAATCCGTCACCGCACCAACACTGCTCGAAGAAACCAACTTGGCGTATTTCGCCAGCACCCCCTTCGTATAGCGGGGTTGAGGCGGTTGCCAACCGGCGCGGCGTAGCTCCAACTCCTCATCCGCTACCTGCAGCTGCAACAGCCGGTTGTGGGCGTCAATCGTAATCGTATCCCCTTCTTCAACCAGAGCAATTGTCCCCCCAACAGCCGCCTCAGGCGCTACGTGGCCCACAACCATGCCGTAAGTGCCGCCAGAGAACCGCCCATCAGTAATCAGCCCCACCTTATCTCCCAAACCGGCACCGATAATCGCTGAAGTGGGAGCCAGCATTTCCCGCATCCCCGGGCCACCCTTTGGCCCTTCATAGCGGATGACAATCACATCGCCGGCTTTTATCTCACCGGCCAAAATCGCCGCCAAACAGTCCTCTTCCGATTCAAACACCCGCGCCGGACCGGTAATTTGGGGATTTTTGATGCCGGTGATTTTCGCCACCGCACCTTCTGCAGCCAAATTCCCCCGCAGAATCGCCAAATGTCCTTGAGCGTACATCGGATTGTCCCAAGGGCGGATCACATCCTGACCTGCCGGTGGCGACTCTGGAACATCCGCCAGCACTTCCGCAATGGTTTTGCCAGTTACCGTCAAAGCGTCCCCGTGCAGCAACCCGTGTGCCAGCAGCATCTTCATCACCTGGGGAATCCCGCCCGCTTTGTGCAAATCAGTTGCCACATAGCGCCCTGAAGGTTTGAGGTCGCACAGCACCGGCACGCGAGCGCGAATCGTTTCAAAATCATCCAGCGCCAGCTCAACACCGGCAGCGTTGGCAATTGCCAGCAGGTGGAGCACCGCATTCGTCGATCCCCCCACCGCCATAATCACCGAAATCGCATTCTCAAAAGCCTTGCGAGTCAGAATCTGGCGCGGCAGAATCTGGTTGCGAATCGCCTCAACCAAAACAAAAGCCGATTTCTCAGTGCTGTCAGCTTTTTCCGCATCCTCAGCTGCCATCGTAGAGGAATAGGGCAAACTCATCCCCATTGCCTCAAAGGCACTAGACATGGTATTAGCTGTGTACATACCGCCGCAGGAACCGGCACCGGGGCAAGCCTTTCGTTCCACCTCCATCAGCTCTGCATCGTCAATCTTACCCGCGCTGTATTCCCCAACAGCCTCAAAGGCGCTCACCACCGTCAAGTCGCGCCCGTTGTGATGGCCCGGTTTAATCGTGCCGCCGTAGACAAAAACCGCTGGGATATTCATGCGAGCGATAGCAATCATCGCCCCCGGCATATTCTTGTCGCAGCCGCCGATCGCCAGCACGCCGTCCATGCTCTGGCCATTGCAAACCGTTTCTATGGAATCGGCAATCACTTCCCGCGACACCAGGGAATACTTCATGCCCTCCGTTCCCATCGATATGCCGTCGCTGATGGTAATCGTGCCGAACATCTGGGGCATGGCACCGGCAGCCCGAGCGCCAGCAACAGCCCGATTAGCCAGATCGTTAATCCCCATATTGCAGGGAGTAATCGTACTGTACCCATTGGCGATGCCAACAATGGGTTTAGTGAAATCCCCGTCCCCAAACCCGACCGCACGCA
>CAZJNL010001201.1:0-2137 GCA_964546515.1 uncultured Oscillatoria sp. | reverse complement strand
GGGTGAAGTTCGGCTCAAATGTGGCCTTTCTGTGCGGCTGAACAGGTGCCGGTACGCTCGCTGCCAGTGGGGTTGGGCGTTGGGAGTCAGCGACTTGCTTGCTTTGAATTGTCTGACCGGCACCTGAGCTGTGCGAGGGCGTCAGCACCGGCTGACAATCCCCTGCGGGTGCGCTTTGATGCGATTGCGGATTCAGCAATTGTGGCGCTTGCCTTTCGGCTCCCTCAACCGGTGGTGTTTGGGCGCTGTTGAACAGGAAAAAAACCTGCCTGACGGGGGAGGTGGCGAGCAGGTGGAGATTGCCGAAACTCGATAAGTCCTGACATAGCTGCGTCTTGAGGACTGGGTTGGAAGCGTCTGAGCGTGCCAGCAATGGAAGAAAATTTCTCCTCCCCATTCCCCCGTCTCCCCGGAATTGCTCGTTTATATAGTGTCCGGTCAATTGACCGCAATTCATTGCTCTCCCCCTCTCAGCCGTTGCCCCTCAATCCTCTTCCCCCCTGCCGCCCTCTCGCCCTCAATCCCGCTCGCCGGACAGTCAACTGGATGTACTATTAGGGAAGAGGGGAGACTTTTTTGGACAGTCTAGTCTCGCCGACAGTCTGCGGTACAGAAGGCTCGCCCCTAAGGAATTCCAAGGAGCAGGCGTGCTTTCGCCCCCATCTCCACTCCGCACGCACCGGCTGGCACCCGATTCGGTAAACCCGTTCTTGAAGCAACCTGTAAAGGCGTGGCGCTCTCCATCCCCTAAAAGGAGCGACCGCTTCCAGACAACTTCAACAGTTTAGGGGCTCCCCATGAGAGCGCCTTTGTTTAAAACTGCGAGCACTTCTTCACAATTCCTTCCGGCAACCCCTGCGAAGCGCAACTCCTGGTTGCGAGAGCTGAAAACAAGGAGGGGACGCAAAACCGCCGCAACTTTCCTTGGCATAAGTCCTGCGATGCCCCGCCTGCGAAAGCTTGGGGGGCAATCTGAGTCTGACTTGACCCGTTCCGCCTCAAGGCCGGCTGCTTTTTTGGCTTTTCCCGAAAAACCCTATTGTCAAACAGCACATATTTTTGCTTAAATTAGATTGTCGTGACATCCCAGAACAATTTTCGGAGAACCTATGGCACAAGAACAAGAATACGCAACGCTTACCGGGAAGGCGCTCCTGCAAAAAGTCAAAGAGCTTTCCCACCTGCCGCGCCGGGAAACAGCAAAGCGCTGCGGATACTACAGCACCAGCTCAAGTGGCAATGTCAAAGTCAATCTCACCGATTTTTACGACGCAGTGCTGGCGGCTAAGGGCATTGCCTTAGACCCAACGGGAACCAAAGATGGCCGGGGACGAGAAGCGACTTATCGCGTCAGTGTCCACAAAAATGGTCAGCTGGTAATTGGGTCAAATTATACTAAAGAGATGGGACTCAAGCCGGGGGATCAGTTTGAAATCCGCCTGGGGTACAAACATATTCACCTAATTTACGTTGGGGAATCCGCTGTGCCTGACGAGTCGGAATCCGCAGAAGAAACCTCTGCTGTTGCTTGAGAAGCGCCCACGCCTTGCCCTCCCTTTCCTTTCCCGTTAAGGCGATGGCCTGTCAGGGGGAGCCTGGGAGGAAAACAGATGAAAAAATTCCCCCCTCCCCGCTTTCAGACAGGCCCTCTAAACCATTGCAACTCTCTGTCAGGGAACCGCGACAATCCTTAATTGCAGATGTCAGCCCGGTTCCCTAGAAGTTCAGGCGGCTCAACGGTGGATGGCGGGAGTGTGTCGCAGACCAAGAAGTTGGGTACACCTCTGGCTACATCAAACCTTTCTGGTGAGAGAGGAGCGCTAATCCTAAGGGCGGGATCTCGTATGAAGAAAGATGCCGAATCTGCTCTTCTCTCTGCTATACCGGCGGTGTCTTCGACCGCACACCCGATGCTTTCTCTCACCCGTATTGCCCTCGGCGCTGTCCGGGCACAGCCGCACTTGCAGAAAGTGCGGCAAACAACTATTTTAGGAACGGGACATCACAGGTGCGGAGCGCCGGCTTTCCCCAAGCTCGGCTGTTCTGGCGCAAGCTGATGTGAAGTGATGTTTTCTGGGGCTGATTGCGGGCCTCAGCTGACTGGCACTGCTATATACAGGGATTTTCAGTTTGATGC
>CAZJNL010001200.1:0-2141 GCA_964546515.1 uncultured Oscillatoria sp. | reverse complement strand
CTTAACAGCGCCGTTCCCTGGAATCCGGAGAGCCCCCAGTCAGGGAAGGGATAGTGGCGAAAAACGGCTCTAAAGGTATCGTTGCAGGATTTCAGCCGTCTTCTGGCCAGTTTTTGCCCAGCTGAATCGACTCGCTCTAGCCAAACCCAGTTCCCGCAGGCGGGAGCGCAATCCCGCACTGGTGGCCACTGCCTGCATCGCCTCGGTAATTTCTCCCACATTGTAGGGATCGACTAAAATAGCCGCATCACCGGCAACCTCTGGCAGCGATGACCGGTTAGAGGCAATCACCGGCGTCCCGCAGGCCATCGCTTCCAGCACCGGCAGCCCAAATCCTTCCCAAAGACTGGGGAAAACAAGCGCAATTGCCTGATTGAGAAGCACCGGCAGCTCTCGGGCGGGAACGTAGCCCAGGAATTTCACCAAACTGCCCACACCCAGCTCTTGAGCTTGGACCACAAGCTGCGGCGTGTAGCGCCGGTCGGCTGTCCCTGCCAGCCACAGCTGGCAATCCGACCGCTTGGGCAAAGCGGCGAATGCCTCAATCACTCGGTAAAGATTTTTATAAGGATCTTGGCGTCCGACGTACAGAAAATAATTGCCCCCAGGCAAATCCAGAAAGCGAAAGTGACTGGCGTCATGCGCCAAGAGTACCGGCGTTACTTTGCTAGCTGGAATGTGCAAAAAGTCCGTAACATCTTTCGCTGTCGCCATTGAGTCGCAGATAATATGCTCGGCAGCGCCTAAAACCCTAGGAAGATAGTACCGGTGGTAAGGGGTCAGGGGAGACAGCCATCTGGGAAAGCGCAGCGGGATTAAGTCATGCACCGTCACTACATACCGGCAGCCAGACAGTACCGGCGCTTCCGGGATTGGGGAGAACAGCAGGCGCGAGTCAAGCTGGCGGTAAATTTTAGGCAGCTCCAGCTGAGTCCACATCAGTCTGGCCATATGCCCTCGCCTTCCTTGAGCTGCGGTTAAATTCGGCGGCACTGGGTAGCAAGTACAGTTGGCAATAGGCTGGCTCACCAATAACGTCGGGTTGAGAGCCTGAAGGTGCGGGAATAGATTGCTGGCATAGGTGGCCAACCCGGTCGGTTCCGGAATCAGAAAAGACAGATTAATCAGTAATGAATTCAACAACGTCGGATGACTCGCTTCATATAGATTGCCACGCCTGCCAGTTTACCAATCCCCACTTGGGGTCGCACGCACAGCAACAACAGTGCGTGACCGCTCAGGCGGATGAATCTCATTATAAAGGCGGACTTAGCAGCATACCTTTCCATTGCCAGTAAATACCCGCAGGTACTGTATTTAAATTTTGTGAACAAATTTCGGTTGGCTACTGAGGAGGGATAGTGCACTACACCCATTTGGCTTGTCACCCCAATTAAATGCCCCTGCTTAGCGTAGCGCTGGCAAAAATCAAAGTCTTCGTAATAAAGAAAGTAATCCGTATCGAACTGCGGGCAGCTGGAAAAGTTTCTCAAGTTTATTAAGAGGCTGCAACCTGTCACCCAGTCACTGCGAACCCACGCAACAGCCGGACTGTCACTCAATCTATCTTCGTTAAGCATCGCCCCCGTTTCGGGCACAAATCGACCCCCTGCAAACCAAATCTTCCCGCTGGGTTCAGAGACAGTCGTCCCCACTATTGAAAGTTCTGGGTGAGTCTCAAAGAAGGCTTCAACTTTCTGCAGGAAGTCTGACCGCACCAGGGTGTCTGGGTTTATAATCCAAACAACTGCCCGGGAATCTTGCTGGTAAACCCAGTGGAGTCCCCAGTTGCAAGCCGCCCCAAACCCTAAGTTCCTGCCCGCATCCAAAATCAGCGCAGAGTCCAACTCTTCGCCATGAATCAGCCTGTCGTCTGGGGAATTATTCACCACTAAGAATTTCCAGGACGTTGCGCCGGCGGCTTGAATGGATTTTAATAGATTGGCAATTAGCTCAGCTGAGTAATAGTTGACAGTGATAAAATAAATCACAGGGGAAGGATTGAGGGAGTTGGCCAGTCATCATTCAGGGATGCGGATAACACCTAACACCTGCGGCGTGAGGGTTACAGGTTTCAGCTGTTAAGTTTACCACCTAACACCTAACACCTGCCACCTAACACCTAACACCTAACACCTAAC
>CAZJNL010001199.1:0-2145 GCA_964546515.1 uncultured Oscillatoria sp. | reverse complement strand
CTGAATCACTGGTAAGTAGCAACTTGGGTTATAATAACAATTGCCAGCGGAATTCATATAAAGCGATGAGCGATCGGGAAAACGTGCATCTGGTGCAGCAAGTTTATGAAGCCTTTGGGCGCGGTGACATTGCGGCGATCGTGGATCGGCTGTGCGATGATGTGGAGTGGAAAACTCCATTTGCGCGAGATGCTGTGCCGATCGGCGGTCGGTGGTGCGGACACGAGGAAGTGGTGCAGTTTTATGCTAAAATTGGCGAAAATTTGGAGTTCCTTCAGTTCGATCCACGGGAGTTCATCGCTCAGGGAGATAGAGTTGTGGTGCTGGGTTTCTCTCGGATAAGGGTGAAACCTACAGGTCGCACTTTAGAGAGCGAGTGGGTGATGGTGTGGGCGCTGCGTGAGGGGAAAGTGGCAAAATTTAGGGAATACGCGGATACCGCCGCTGCTCTGGTTGCTTTTGGTTGCGACTAATACATGAGACTGTTGGTGAATTGATATGGGCGTTAATAATGAACCGCCCCCGTGAAGGAGCGCCAAGAAGGAAGAAGAAAGAGTCAGAGGGATAGAAAAATTAATGACGGGCAATTGACTGGACTAGATATAAGAGGCTTGCTACGAGAGCCAGTGCGGGGTGTAACTATTGACGGATTCGCCACCTGCATCATACATTGGGGTATAAATATTTCGGGCGCTTTCTTGTAGAGACGCGATTTATCGCGTCTGAAGAGTGTCTGGAGAGGGGGAGAGCGGAACTGGCGATTATTTCTACTGGTCCGGCGCAATCAATTTTAAATTCTCAAGGTACAATTAAGCTGTTGCGGTTTTAATCTGCTTGGGGATAGAAAAGCTGGCAGCCGACCAAGCATCGTTCCCAGGTTCTGCCTGGGAAAGAAGATAATTATTGATTTTTCCCCTCTCCCGCTCTTGTAGAGACGCGATTTATCGCGTCTGGGGTTAGGGGGGGTGAGGGTGAAAATTTTTGCTTTAACGGGATGCTCCCTGCTAATGCGTTCAGCTACATTTGAGATTGTACCTTTAAAATTGTGTCTGTGACAGCATCAACTGAAATTCTACCACTGATTAAAGATCCAGAGCGCCTGGAAAACCGGCTCAAGGAGATTCCGCCGGAACCGGGGGTGTATTTCATGCGCGACGGGAGCGACCGGATTGTCTATATTGGCAAGTCCAAGAAGCTGCGCTCCCGCGTTCGCTCCTATTTCCGCGACTCGCAAAATCTCAGCCCGCGCATCGCTTTGATGGTGCAGCAGGTGGCGGAGATTGAGTTTATCGTCACCGATTCGGAGGCGGAAGCTTTAGCACTAGAAGCGAATCTTGTCAAGCAGCACTTGCCGTATTTTAATGTGCTGCTCAAGGATGACAAGAAGTATCCCTATGTCTGCATTACTTGGTCGGAGGACTATCCCCGGATTTTCATCACGCGCAAGCGCCGGTTGGGAAATGCAAAAGACCGGTATTATGGCCCTTATGTTGACGTTCGCTTGTTGCGGAACACGCTGGATTTGGTGAAGCGGATTTTCCCGCTGCGCCAGCGCCCCCAAGCGCTGTTTAAAGACCGCCCTTGTCTGAATTATGACATTGGGCGCTGTCCGGGTGTTTGCCAGATGCTGATTTCGCCTTCGGATTACCGCTTGACGGTGCAAAAAGTGGCGATGCTGTTCCAGGGGCGCATTCAGGAATTGGAAGATATTCTAACAGCTCAGATGGAACAAGCTGCTGAGGGGCTGAATTTTGAACTGGCGTCGCGAATTCGCGACCAAATTAAAGGTTTGAAGTCTTTGAATGCGGAGCAAAAGGTGTCTCTGCCTAATGATACTGTGTCGCGGGATGCTATTGCGCTGGCGGCTGACACTCAACACGCTTGCATCCAGCTGTTCCAGATTCGCGCCGGTCAGTTGGTGGGACGGTTGGGGTTTGTGGCGGAAGTTTCCCCTCACCTTTCAACCGCTTTTCCCACAAGGGGAGAGGGGGAGTCGGTTTCCCCTCACCCCCCTACCCCCTCTCCCACAAGGGGAGAGGGGGAGTCGGATTTCCCTCACCCGCCAATAGAACCTGGGGCGATTTTGCAGCGGGTGCTGGAGGAACACTATCAAACTGTGGAGCCGGTGGAAATTCCCGCTGAGAT
>CAZJNL010001198.1:0-2150 GCA_964546515.1 uncultured Oscillatoria sp. | reverse complement strand
TTTCGCTTCGCCAATGCAACGCCGTTCTTTACTTCTCAATGAAAAGGTCTAACCCTTCAGGGATTCGCCAGTCTAAACCTTCACGGATTCGCCAGCAGCATCATAGAATTCGCGGCTATACAAACGCAGCCGCGCCTGCGGCGTACCCGTTGGGTAGTCCGCCTGCGCGGACTTCTGAAGCGCAGGTGGTTTGCGCGGGTTGGGGGCGGTTTGAACCGCCGATCCGGCTTCTCGCGAGACGCGCAGCAAGGACAGGCGAGATTCGGGGAAAAAGGACAGGCGAGACGCCTGTCCTACAAGTTTGGGGCGGGGATTGTAAATTTTGAGCGAAAGTGTTATAACTCAAATCATTATTACTCACCATCCGCACGACCGATTCCCGTTTATGACATCGCTAGACCTTGTAAAGCCTGAGACTAATAAAGAGCTAATCCAGGGGAAGTTGACTGAGTTGCGCTCTCTGATGGCAGCTCAGCAGCTGGATGGCTACTTGATTCCCTCTGCTGACGAACATTTGAATGAGTATCTCCCGGAAGCGAAACAGCGGCGAGCTTGGGCGAGTGGCTTCACCGGCTCGGCGGGAGATTTTCTAGTTGGGCGAGATAGCGCTTGGCTGTTTGTCGATTTCCGCTACTACGAGCAGGCGGAACTGGAGGTCGATCCGTCGCTGATTCAGGTATCCAAGGTGGGGCGGGAAGGCGAAAAAACCTTGGCAGAAACCTTGGAAACTTTGGGACAGGATGCGGGGAAAAACCAAACCGTTTTCCGCTTGGGATTCGCTCCGTTTACGGTTGCGGTTGATGAATACCGCCGGCTGAAAAAGCAGCTGGAACCGGCGGGAGTGGAACTGGTGCCGGTGGCAGAAAATTTAGTGGATCGGGTTCGCGCCCAAAGTCCTTGGGCGGAGTCAGATCCTGTACCCGCGTGTGGGAACTCGCAGGTATTCCGCGTGCCGGCGGAGCTAACCGGGGAAACTGCAGAGCAGAAAGTAGGTCGGGTTCGGGAAGCCATGCAAAAGGCTAAAACCGATATCCTTCCCATCACTAAACTTGACCAAGTGGCTTGGCTGTTTAATCTGCGGGGTTGGGATATTCCCTACAATCCGGTCTTCATCGCTTACACTATTATAACGCAGACTGAAGTTTTCCTGTTTACCAATTTGGAAAGAATCGACGGTAAAATTCAGGAATATCTAAAGAGCTACGTCACCCTGCTGCCTTACGAGCGGTACGAAGAAACGCTGATCTATCTGGTTTCGCAGTCGCAGGGGCTGCGGGTGCTGCTCGCTCCCAAACACTCGACAACCGGCACTTACCGGCTGCTGGAAGGGAAGGCGAAAATTGTAGAAGCCGCCAATCCGATTGAGGACATGAAGGCGCGGAAAAATGCGGTGGAAGTCGAGCAGATGCAGCGGGCAAACCTGAAGGCAAGTCGCGCTAAGGTGCGCACCTTGAAGTGGGTTTATGACCGGCTGAAGGGCGGGCAAACCGTGACGGAGCTAGATGTGGCGAGAACAGTGGAGGGGTTTTATCGAGAAGAAGCGGGATTTCAAGGGTTGAGCTTTAACACGATTTCGGGTGCCGGTGCCAACAGTTCTATTGTGCACTACGGCACGCCCAGCCCTGAGAAGGCGCTACAACCGGGGGAATTCCTGCTGCTGGACTCCGGGGCGCAATATTTAGGGGGCACGACGGATGCCACGAGAACGATAGTTGTGGGAGAGCCAACCGCCGAGCAGATTTTTCGCTATACTGAGGTGTTGAAAGCTCATATCAACTGCGCGATGCAGCGGTTTCCCAAAGGCACTTCGGGAGTGCATTTAGATGGGATTACTCGCGCTGGGATGTGGCTGGAAGGACTTGATTTCGGTCACGGAACTGGGCACGGCGTGGGAGCTTTTTTGAATGTCCACGAAGGGCCAAATGGGATTAACAAGCGGGCGCAAGAGCCTCTGGAACCGGGGATGGTGACTAGCATTGAACCCGGTTTTTACCAGCCTGGGTGGGGAGGAATCCGCATTGAGAACCTTTATGTGGTACTCGATTTATCCGCAGAAAACGGTGCGGCTCCGGCAGCCGGTGCGACGCCGTGGTATGGGTTTGAATCCCTCACCTATATTCCCTTTGACAAACGGCTGATTGATTTAAACC
>CAZJNL010001197.1:0-2152 GCA_964546515.1 uncultured Oscillatoria sp. | reverse complement strand
TTGACAGAGCTTAATATTCTCTTTATAAACAAGCTCTCAGGGCTTGCTCCCACCACTCCCTAGCCGGCAGGAACCCAAGTGCCGTGAAATCCATTGGGCACAACCTCTGGCAGTGCCAGCCGGCACACCGGCTCGCCGTCCAATCTCTCGGCGTCAAAAACCCACACTTCGCTGCGGTTTTCATGGCTGTCAAATACGACCGTCAAAACCCAGCCCTGCTGGGGATTTTCCGCGTCTGGGGCGTAGATGGGTTCTGTGGGATACCGGCCCGCACCCAAGTCGGCTTCGGTGAGGGTGCCGGTTTGACCGTCGAAACGCCCGATGCTGTCGAACTGTTCCCCGATAATGTCCGTTCCTTGCCGGTGCAGGGATAAATAGGTAAAGCGGTTTTCTCGCCCCACAAGGGCGGCTGGCACTGTGGGGAATTCGCAGCTGCGTCCTAGAAGTTCTCGCATTTCGGCGATTTTGCCGGAAAGCGGCTCGAGGCGCAGCCGCCACAGCGAGCCTTTGGCCAGGGTCTGGGTAAGGCCGGCAGCCACTTCTTTCAGGCGCTGGTTGGTCTGAAAATCGTCATAGCGCACAATGTCCACTACCACAGCGCCGCCCTCGCTCACATACCCGTTGCCGAAATGCCACTGATACCACGGTTCGGCTTCGGTTTGGCATACCACAGAAAGGGTGGTTTTGTCAAGTACCAGGATCTGAGTTCCTTTTTCAGGACGCCAGCGGAGGGCGTCGCTGAAGTTTTTGAGCTGCAAAAGTGCGGGAAGCCGCTGCAACCGCACGGGGGGAATGAAGAACACGAGATATTGGCCGGCGAGGACAAAATCGTGAATCAGGGGGACGCCATCGAGGGGAATGGCGGTCTGTTTGAGCAGCTGGAGCTTGCTGTTGCAGCGGTAAACGCGCAATTGGCTATTTTTGCCGGGGGTGACGCCAAAGTTATAAATCTCGCCGGTTTGGGGATCGAGCTTGGGGTGGGCGGAATAGGGCCAGTTTGGGTTTAACCAGCCTAGATTGTCGAGTCCTAGGGTTTCTAGGGTGTGTGGGTGGAGGGCGTGGGGGTGCCCGCCTTCCCAAAGGGCCAGCAGTTTGTCGGGAAGTGCCTGCACATTGGTGTTGGCGGCATTTTTGACTTGTTTGGCTACTCTCTGCCAGAATGGGGCGGGTGAGGTGGTGCCGTAACCGCCGTAGAGCAGCTGGCCTTTTGCTTGTTCTTCTAGATAGCCGGCTGTCCGCACGTAGCGATAGGTGCCGGTGGCGGTGCCGGTGAAGTGGGTGGCGAGGATGGCTCCATCGCCATCAAACCAGTGCCCCATGCGACGCCCGCCGCGTTCCAGGCGGGCTGGGCCATTGCGGTAAAGGGTGCCGCGCAAGCAGGTGGGGATGGCACCGGCAGTGACGGGCAGGGGTGTTGGGCCAAATTCGGCTGCCGGTGGCAGGATTGCTTTTGCCCAAGCTTTGGGAGATGCCGGTTGAGTGGTGATAGCCATTTTTTCCTTGAAGTGGGGCCTGGGAGAGTTTTGCAGAAAGCGTGGGCCAGTATTTGATTTAAGGAGGGACGAGCAGGCAACCGCCAAGCCGCCCTTAATAAATACTTAAAGCGAAAGAGGGGTGCTTTGGGCGGCTGTGTTTGTTAAAATATCAAGGTTGTCCTGTTCAGCGAATGAGCGTCTTTGAGTCAATCGATAGAAATACCCAAGATAGATACACTGGCGCAAGAACTGGCGACGATCCAGCAAACTGGTTCTAAGCGGATTGCTATATTAGGATCGCGCCATGTCCCGATTACTCACCAGCACCTGATTGAGATGATGAGCTACGCGCTGGTTTTAGCCGGCAACCGGCTGATCACCTCGGGTGCGACCGGCACGAATTCAGCTGCTATCAAAGGAGCGATGCGGGCCGATCCGAACATGCTAACGGTAATTTTGCCCCAAAGCCTGGAGCGCCAGCCGGCTGAGTCTCGAACGCAGCTGGAACAGGTGATGCACTTGGTGGAAAATCCCAGCAATGACAGCCTGTCCCTCGCTGAAGCCAGCGCCCTCTGCAATCAGGAGATTGTTTCTCGGTGCCAGCAGCTGATCTGCTTTGCGTTTCACGACAGCCACACGCTGCTGCGCAGCTGTCAGGAAGCGGAAGAACAGCGCCG
>CAZJNL010001196.1:0-2153 GCA_964546515.1 uncultured Oscillatoria sp. | reverse complement strand
TCCCTAAGAGGGAACGCACCCTACCCCGGGCGAAACATGGAAAATTGGCATGACTGGGGATTTGTGTATAAACAGTAGCTCATGAAGGGAGAGGGGGGGAAATCAGTATATCTGGTATATCTGATTCCCAGCATGAGCTGGGAACCCACAGCTGTGGGCTGCCACCTCGTTTGAGACAGCCGGTGTGGGGGCATGACTGGTGTTTAGCCGGTTGAAGGAGAGTTGCGCGTGCTGGATGTCGTTCAGCCAACGCCTGAAGCTCCCAGTGAATTGGATACAGATAGCCACAGATAAGCTAGTACGCATATAATTTGCACTATCCTTGTCTATCCCTCGTTCCCAGGATCGGCCTGGTAACGCTGCGATATTTGGCTCTGCCTCCTCTGTCCAAAAAGCAGATTAAAAGCCTGTTAGTAAGCAAAATTAGAACTGAATAAACCCATGCCTGACAATTATCGCCTCCGAATTGGCAAACCTTTCCAAGCCCCACCTTTGACCGCAAATTTTGTGGAGCGCCTGGAAGTCAGCCGGGAAATCAAGCCCCGGCTGCTAGCAGAGCAATCGCCCAGTGCCGGTGTTTTCCTAATCAGCGCAATCCACGGGCTTGGAGGAATTGGCAAAACGAGTTTAGCCAGCGCTATTGCCCATGATGCGGATGTTCAAAACCGTTTTTATGATGGTATTCTTTGGGCAACTTTGGGTGAAGAACCCGACCTAATCTCCCTGCTGGGCGGCTGGATGGAAGCTCTGGGCGACTACAACTTTCGCCCCACAAGTGTGGGGGCAACCTCCGCCCATCTCCAGACTCTGCTGCGTGATAAGGCGGTTTTACTGGTTGTGGATGATGCGTGGGAGCCAGAACATGTTACACCTTTTTTAGTGGCAAACTCCTCGTCCCAGGTATTGGTAATCTCTCGCCGAGCGGATGTTGCCGGTGCGGGTGCCGGTGTGCATCAATTGCAGTTGATGACGCCAGAGGAATCTCTGGCATTGCTTGACAATTCCACACACCGGCAGCTAGAAGCAGAAGAAAAGGAAGCGGCTTTGCGAGTCGCGGAAACAGCAGGATATCTGCCGGTGGCACTAAACTTGGTGGCAGCGCGGGTTAACCGAGGAGTGGCGTGGGATGAGCTGGAAGAAGCATTAAAACAAGAAGTTGCGCGGCTGGAAGTGTTGGGAAACCCGCGCCGTCAAGAAGAAACAGCGCTGCAAGCATGTTTCAACTTGAGCCTGAAGGCGTTGCGGGAGGATTGCGAACAAGCCTGGGAAAACTTTATGGCGTTGGGAGTGCTGCGACAAGATGTGAGGGTAGCCGCACCTGTGGCAGTTACGCTCTGGGGGATGCAGTCAGAAAAAGAAGCCTCTGAGCGTCTGGAGTTCCTTTGGAATCAGGGGCTGCTCCTGTCAGATTCTCCTGTAGAGGTGGGGGGTTGTGAGTGGAAAAGCTACAGGATGCACGACTTGCTGCGCGACGTGGCTCGCCGACAATTGATAGTAGCTCGCCCCCTAGGAATGGGTTTTAGCTCACTCCAGGAGGCTGACGCCCAGTTGCTGGAGCGATACCGGCTTCATACGCGCAACAGTCTGTGGCACACTTTGCCGGAGGATGGCTATATCCAAGAGCATCTCGTCTGGCATTTGGAAAAAGTTGGACAAGTGGAGGAGATTCACCGGCTGCTGCGGGAGGAAGCGGAAAGCGGGGGCAATGGCTGGTACGAAATCCGAGAGCGACTGGGGCAGACGGGGGGTTATTTGAAAAATGTTACCCGCGCTTGGGAGCTGGCAGAAGCGAACCCGACTGAGGCAACTTTGCCGGAAGTCGTGGGTAGCGAGTGCCGGTATGCTCTGATTGCGGCTTCCGTCAACAGTCTGCGGGCAAATATGCCGGTAGATTTGTTGGTGGCACTGGTTAAAAAAAAGGTGTGGGCTCCAGCACAGGGATTGGCTTACGCTTTGCAGAGTTCAGATGCAAAACAAAAAGCAAGCGCACTGACACAGTTAGCCGATTGCTTGCCATCACTGTTAAGAGAGCGGGCACTGCAAGCAGCCCTCGAAGCGGCACAGAGGATTGAGGATGAGGAGTATCGCGCAGAAGCCTTGAGGGATTTGGCGGATAAACTGCCAGAATATTTGTTGCCCGACGCCCTCCAGGC
>CAZJNL010001195.1:0-2153 GCA_964546515.1 uncultured Oscillatoria sp. | reverse complement strand
AAGCCAGCAGTAACACCCTGTCGGGATAGCGGTGTATTAGCCCGGGCACCACGCTGTCGTCATCCTCGCCGCACGGATCTATCATATCTCCAGGACTGGTTACTAATTCTTCCTCTCGCGGAACTACCTGCAAGCGGATCGGGCAAAGTGGATTATCGGCGTCTATTAACTCGGCGAAGTGCGGCGTTACGGCTACTGCAAACTTATCCCGCGCTTTTTCTAGCCCTCGCTCCTCCGCAGGGGTGAGCCGTAGCAAAGGTTGGAAATGTTCTAATTTGGTCAGCCGGTGCCGCATTTGCCAGCGCCAGTCATTCCAGCGATATCGGTCGTAATATTACCCAAAAATATGGCAAATTTCCTCGCGCCGCGATTTAGCTATCCCAGGTTTATCAAGGCTAGTGTTTAGTTCCATTATTCGCGTTTTTATCAGAGTTTTTACGGGGAGATTCATCTGTAAAATCGGCGGGTACTCCTGAGGAATGAGTTAAATTAAGTTGAGGGACTCTCAGATTTCAGGATTCAGGACTGTAAGAAGATAGTGCGGCTCCTACCAGCTGCACCGGCACGAGTCTTGGCTTGCGGCCATTTCTCAGGTGTGCCTTAGGATTGTTTCCTCATCGCTCACGTATTCTGTATAACATTCCAGAAAGCCAGCTGTCAATCCTTCAACTTTAAAACTTTATTAAGCTCTCCACACCGGCACCCCACAAAAGACCAGCTCCCCTGACAGCACCGGCGCTCCCGGCGCTGACCGACAGCCCTTACCGCATCAGAGTTCTGCTGTCAAGGGGGAAATAGTGCGCTACAATAATAATGGCCATCTCTATTCAGGTTAACTGTATGGTCATCACTCCTTTGACATTAAACTTAGACACCGTTCACCTGACAGACGAACAGTTCTACCAGCTCTGTCAGAATAACCGCGAATTGAACTTTGAGCGAACTGCAAAAGGAGAATTAATTATCATGGCACCAGTTGGAGGTGATAGCGGCAATCGAGAAGCGAACTTAATTATCGATTTAGGAATCTGGAACCGGCTTGCCCGACCTCGGTTTCACCTTCAGCTCCTCCACGGTATTTAAATTGCCAAATGGAGCTGACCGCTCCCCAGATGCCGCCTGGATTCGGCGGGAACGTTGGCTAGCACTCACTCCCGAAGAAAGACGCAAATTTCCCCCCATCGCACCGGATTTTGTGGTTGAGTTAAGGTCAGCTACCGACTCTCTAGAAATGCTGCGCGATAAAATGCAGGAATATCTCAATGCCGGTGTGCGATTGGGGTGGCTGATTAATCCCCAAGACCAGCAGGTAGAAATTTACCGGCAAGTCCGGGACGTGGAAGTGCGAAATCTTCCAGCAGAGTTAGCCGGGGAAGACGTATTGCCCGGATTTACCCTGAATTTACCCCTTTATTAGAGACTGGTTATAAAGTAATTGTTAAGGCAGGCTCGGTGCCAGAAAACTCACCAGTAGCAAAGGTATGGAGGCAGAGCCTCCAGAGCGGCGTCTCCCATAAGGAGCCTGGGAACCAGGGATGAAGATAAGCCGGGATTAGGGGATTAGGGGATGAGCAACTCTCAATCCCCAAATCCCCCAATCCCGGCCCATTTTCCTACAAACTAGCCATCACTTCCCGCGCCGCCGCCAAAGTCCGGTCGGTATCCTCATCCGTGTGAGCCAGGGAAGTAAACCCAGCCTCAAACTGCGAAGGAGCCAGATAAACGCCGCGCTCCAACATACCGCGATGGAACCGGCTGAACTTGCTCAGATCCGACTTTTTGGCGTCCTCATAGTTGTGCACCGGCCCACCTGTGAAAAACAGGCCAAACATGGCGCTGATGTTGCCGCCGCAAGCCGCATGGCCGGTTTCTTTGGCAATTTGCAGCAACCCGTCCGCCAGCTTCTTTGTAATCTTTTCCAGATACTCGTAAGTGCCCGGTTTTTGCAGCAATTCCAGCGTCTTGATCCCGGCAGTCATCGCCAGGGGATTGCCCGACAGGGTGCCGGCTTGATACATGGGGCCAGCCGGTGCCACCATCGACATAATATCCCGGCGTCCGCCGTAAGCGCCCACCGGCAGCCCGCCGCCGATAATCTTGCCCAGGGTTGTCAAGTCAGGAGTGATGCCGAATTTTTGTTGAGCGCCACCGAA
>CAZJNL010001194.1:0-2156 GCA_964546515.1 uncultured Oscillatoria sp. | reverse complement strand
GGGTTTGGCATGGCAGGAAAAAGGTTTGGCATGGCAGGAAAAATCAATCTGGCAGGGGAGCAAGAAATGGTTTGTTTGAGCTAGATTAACTGTAATCGCTGTTATAGCGGTTCTAAATGATTTGTGAAATCTCTGGGGGCCAGAACAGGTTTTCTTGAAGAAACCCGGTTTCTATGCTTTCACAACTCAAAGAGAAACGCTATATCGATTTAATGAATTTTTGTGGAATGGCAAGAGGGTTTTAATTATGTGCATTTGTGTTAACTGCCACTATGTAGACCGCTGCTTAACTTACCACATGGTTGAAACGCAGCACGAACAGCCGCATTTGACTGATAATCCGGATTTTGAGCCGGTGGAACCTAGCATTAATGTGAATCACTATTTTCCGAAGGTGGTGGTTACAGATGACGGGCGGATAGTTCAGGAGGGGGATTTCGGTAAGGAATGGGATGTTGTGGGGTGCAAGAGTTTTAAGTTGGAGGCTGGCAAGTGGGCGAAGTTGCGCCCTGGGGAGTTGATTCCAACTTAAGGGAGCGGTGAATTGCCGGTTGTGCACAGGCGAGACGCCTGTGCTACGCCTGGATAAGGGGGGGGGTGGGCGAGATGCCGGTGGCACTCCGGGCACAGGGGGGCACAGGGGAGATGCCGGTGCCTGCGTCGGGATAAGGGGGCGCAGGGGAGCGCAGGGGAGATGCCGGTGCTGCGCCTGGATAAGGTGGGTGCGGGGAGGTGAGATGTTTGTGGCAAAGGGGGACTAATTTAAAGGGGAATAAACCATCACCCCGCCAACTTTTCTATCTGTTAATGGAGAGGGGGAACACAGGTAAGATGTGCTACGTCTGGATAACTCTTGTCGCCTGGGTGGGGTGGGGTACATATCATAAAACAGATTTGAGCGCGATTAAGAATTGTAAATGGCGTTTTTGAGGGGGGATTTGGGATTGTGGGCCATCGGAGGCGGCTCGTTATTTTTTTTCGGTAAAAATATTGACAGTCAGACTGAATCGGATGTATGCTGGGAGCATTGAAAAAGCCGAGTCAGATCGGCTATTACCACCGGCATTGAAGCTTGGCCAGGAGCGGCGAGTAGGAAAAGGTCATGTTTGAATCGTTTACAGAGAAAGCCATCAAGGTCGTCATGTTAGGTCATAACTCTGTGGGCACGGGACAGCTTCTCTTGGGGCTGATTGCTTCAGCCACTGGTGTGGCTGAAGCAGAAGGCTCGGAAGTCCAGTTTTTGAAGACTTACCCAGACCTGATTGACCAGGCCCATTTCTTATATGGCTGCTAGACGACAACTTGTGTTAAAATTGTAGCGTCTATCTTATCCACACCTTTTTTGAGCGCAATGGTACGAGTTCAACTTGCCTATCCTAAAATCCCAGATAGCAAAAATTGTCCTGGGGAAAAATGTATAGCCTTCGAGAAATACGATGGCACCAATCTTCACTGGGTTTGGGAAGCTGAACTTGGTTGGTATGCTTTTGGCACACGTCGTGACAGGTTTGATTTGGATGATATGGGCATTGCAGACTTCAATGCTGCACATCCAGGTTTAGAAGCAGCTCCTGGTATTTTTAGGAGAGACTTTGCAATCTTTCTAGAAACTTTATTTAAAACAAATCTACAGTATCAATCCCCTGAAATTACAGTGTTTACCGAGTTTTTTGGGACAAATTCGTTCGCAGGGATGCATAAGAAGGACGATCCAAAACAACTTGTTCTCTTCGATGTGCGAACTGATAAAGGTATTGTTGAACCTGAAGAATTCATTCGAGAATTTAGGGATTTAAATATTGCGCGAGTCGTTTATCGTGGCAAGATAACTGGTCAATTTATCGATGATGTTCGTGAAGGTAAATATGGTGTGGCTGAAGGTGTTGTCTGCAAAGGAGGCACTAACCATAATAACCTGTGGATGGTAAAGATTAAGACTTATGCTTATATGAACAGATTGCAACAAGCTTTTAAGGATGATTGGGAAACATATTGGGAGTGACTAAATCGCCAAACAGCGGTTTTCCATTTGATACCGCAGTCTTTCTTTGCCGTTATATAGCGGTTCTCAGTTGGATGAACTACGGCCCAGAACCCCGGTTTCTTAAAGAAACCGGGGTTCTCAGTACCTCACTAATATGAGAACCGCTCTAGTA
>CAZJNL010001193.1:0-2159 GCA_964546515.1 uncultured Oscillatoria sp. | reverse complement strand
TTTGGGGTTGGGCGAAGCATGAGCGAATCTAATCCTTTCAGCGATTGCACAAATAGTCGCGCTCATGCTTCGCCCCTACATGGAATCTGTGTAGGGGCGAAGCATTGGCGCGAGGATCTTTACGACTCCGTTCGATATCTTCATTCGCCAATGCAACGCCGTTCTTTACTTCCGAGCGAGAAGGTCTAACCCCTCACGGCTTCGCCAACAGCTTCTTGAAATTCACTGCGACAAACTTTCGCCCGCCTGCGCGGGCTAATTTTGACTCGCGCTGCGCTCACTTGCGGTTGAAAATGTAAAATGGATCTAACTATCTTTTTGCAAAACTTTCTAAATGGCTTGTCGATTGGCAGTGTTTATGCCATTTTTGCCTTGGGATACACGCTGATATTTTCTATCTTGGGTATTATTAATTTCGCTCACGGGGCGATTTTTACCCTGGGGGCGTATTTCACTTACACGCTGATGGGAGGGGCGTTTGGGTTTAATGGATTGCTGGCGAATGCAGCGCTGCCGGTGCAACTGCCATTCGCACCGGCGCTGATTTTGGGCAGTGCGCTGGCTGGGTTGGTTGGGGTTGCGGTTGAGCGAATTGCCTTTCGCCCTTTGCGGCGCAGGGGTGCTGACTCGCTGCTGACGGTGGTTTCTAGTTTGGGTGTGGCGCTGGTTATTGTCAACCTTATTCAGTATTTGGTTGGCGCGGAAAGCTACACGTTTCCAGCAAATACTTACGGGGCTTTGCCGGCTGCGATTAACTTTGGCACGGCGGAAAAACCGATTCCCATTCGCAGCGTGCAGGTGGTGATTTTTGGTGTGGGTGTGGTGAGTTTAGCAATCCTTACTTATTTTATCAATGCAACCAAATTTGGCAAGGCGATGAAGGCTGTAGCGGAAGATACTGTTACTGCCAGTTTGCTGGGCATCAACACGGACTTATATATTGTGCTGACTTTTTTTATCAGCAGTTTCTTTGCTGGGTTGGCGGGGACTTTGGTTGGCTCTAGCGTCAGTATTGCCGGCCCCTATTTTGGGATTGCCTTTGGGCTGAAGGGTTTGGCGGTGATTGTGCTGGGCGGTTTGGGGAGTATTCCCGGTGCGGTGCTGGGCGGTTTGGCGATCGGGCTGGTGGAGGCGTTTGTGCCGGCAGATTACTCGGCTTATAAGGATGCGGTTGCGTTTGGAATATTGTTTGTGATGCTGTTAGTAAGACCCCAAGGTTTGCTGGGGCGACGGTTGATTCAGAAGGTGTAGGCATTGTAGCGTCAGCAATAGCAGTTGTCCGGGCGTGAGGGATAACCGACACATCCAGAAACCTGGTTTCTTATAAGTAGGGTGCGTTCCGCAAAGCGGAACGCACCCTACTGGTATAGAGGGCTAGGATAAATCGGGGTCTATCCCCAGCGACCGCAATTGATCAGCCAGCCTTTGCGCCCGCCGCTCAGCTTCTTCGCGGCACTGTTGCTCTTGCAGGATGAGCTGTTGAGCTTCCTGGATGCGTTCTTCTGGTGTCAGCAATCGCTGACCTGACTCGTCATACCAGTACAGCCACTCTCGCGTCACTCCTTGATAGGTTCCTATTGCTCGCCCAATCCCTAAACTAATCGCCGGCAGCCAAACGGGATTTCCCGACATTGGCAGATAAACGCCATCAACTAAGCGATAAACTTCTAGGGGGGGTTTTCTGCGCCGGCGGGGATTGTACACCACATAGTACAAAACTCCCAGTTCGGCATACTTGTCCTTTTTGCGGCTGTATTCGCCCCTGTAAGTTTCAGAGACGACCTCTAACACCAGAATGGGGACTTGCTTTTCTTCCCAAAGGACGTAACTGAGGCGCAGTTCTTCGTCAATAAAACGCGGCACCCCCAAACAGAGAAATCCATCTGGCACAATGGCGGGTTCGTCAGGGTGATAGTAAACCCCCATGTCAGCGCCAAAAAACCAATCGGTGCGGGCTGCCCACACAAGCGCTAGAATCGCTTCCAGCAGACTGGGAATCAAATGTTGCAGTTGATTGTCCACAGGAGTGTCGTCAGAATCGGGTAAATCTTCGGCGGAGGGCCAGTACAGTTGCGGGTTGTACTCTAACATGATAAAGTAGGCAGTAACTTATAATTTTATTATAGTTTGTACCCTTAATGACTATGGATGGATTTTTC
>CAZJNL010001192.1:0-2160 GCA_964546515.1 uncultured Oscillatoria sp. | reverse complement strand
GTCTCTACCTTCCCCTTCCCCCTCTTTGTAGGGTGCGTTCCCTAAGAGGGAACGCACCCTACTTCTACCCGCCATTTTGTCTACCATTGGTAGACAAATTTTCCAGATCAGGCACTACCCGCCATTTTGACAACCATTGGGCAACAAATTTTCCACTAGCCCCCAGCCATCACCAACCGCTCAATCACCACCGGCGTCAATTCCTCAACATTGCTCAACACGGCAACAGCACCGGCTCCCCACAGGGTAGCAGCATAAGCATCCCGGCGTGCCGGTGTTTCCTGTACATGGGGCGGCAAAACTCCCACCCCAATCCACCGGCGAGACGGGTGCAGCTGTTGGGCTTTCTGAACGGTGTGCATGTCAGCCACAGTGTCTCCGAGATAGATAACCGGCGTATCCGGGTTCACCGGCTGTTCCTCTTCCAGCAGACGCACCGCAGCTAGCAAGCCGGTGGGGTCAGGCTTGTCAGGGGCGTCCTCCATCGCCACGAGCACCGGCGACTTCAACCCCAAGCGTCCTTCCAGCACATAGGTCGCAGATCCCCGCGTCGCACCGCTGAAAAAGCCCCAAGGAATCCCCGCCACAGTCAGCCCCTCCAAATAGGCCGGCTGCAAGAGCAAAGGCTCTTGACAAATGTATCCATTCCAGTGTATTGAGTCAGTGCCGCGATAGCGGGATTGGAAAAAAGCGACGAGAGCGTCGTAGTCCAAGACAATTTGCGCTCGCGGCTGGCCTTGCGCCTCGAAGTAGCGGTAAATTAATTCTCGGGAAGCGTGCCAGTCATTGTTCCAGATGCCTTCCGATTTCAGCCGGTCGATGGAAGCCAGCTCGGGCCGGTAGCCACCGCCGGTGAAATGCTCTACTGTATCTGCTAGAGCGCGGCGGTAAGACCCGCTCACATCCCGGAGTACGCCGTCAATGTCAAACACAACGACAGCCCGGACTGGCTTGCTCGCTGTTGTGGGTTCTGTTTCAGTACCGAAACCGGGATTCACTCTCACGCCCTCTGCGCTCATGCGCCTCCGCCTTCCAGCTACCGTTTCCTCTATTACGTTTACCACGCTCGGGCGTTGAAATCCACCGGCTTACAGGCAGCCATCAGCTTTTGTGGCGATTTTCTCACCGCTGTGCCGGTGAAAAAACGAAAATGTGTGTTATACTGAAAGGCTGTAGAGTTTTGAAACAATCCCGAATCTGCCCTGGAGGTATGATTGTCCAAGTTCATTCTCAAAGTTCTCTGGCTAGAAGAAAACGTGGCACTGGCGGTTGACCAGATTGTGGGCAAAGGGACAAGCCCTTTGACTTCTTATTTTTTCTGGCCTCGTAACGATGCCTGGGAACAGCTAAAAAATGAGCTGGAAGCCAAACACTGGATTTCCGAGCCGGATCGCGTCGAGTTGCTCAACAAAGCTACGGAAGTCATTAACTATTGGCAAGAGGAAGGCCGGCGCCGGCCCATGTCCGAAGCTCAGACGAAGTTCCCAGAAGTTACCTTTACCGGTAGCAGCTGAGCCGCAATTTAAAAAATTCCTTGAAAGCGGATGCCTTTTCCTGGTATGGGAGCGAGGTCATCCGCTTCTTGCTTTATCATGGCGCAAGCAAGCCCGCAAGAACCGTGACCTTATGGGGCAGTCTCCGTGTGGTCCCCGCGCGGCGATGCGCTTACGCGCCGCTTCGCTAACGGGCGGCCACGGGGGGCCGCCCCTACTAGGGCTGATATTCCCCCCCCTTTTTATGGGGGGGCAGGGGGGGATCTCCCAAGCTTATTCTGACGTTTAACATTTTCTTTATAAACGCGCTCTCACTCATCGAGTTGGGCCATCCTTTAGCCTCGAACGTACTGTCAGCGGGCAGTCAAAAGGGCTGCCCCTACTGCTATGGATCTATTGCAGGCATCTCCCGCATCTTCTGAAAACTCGCCGTCTGATATGGAACAACGGGACACAGCCGATTCAACCACTATCGGGATCGCCCTCTCAAAAAGAATTGATTCTTGGATCGTTGCTCGTGGAGAACTGTCCCTACCTTGTGCCCCAGCACTGCTAGAAAATTACATGCAGCGCCTGACACTGCTGTTCTCAACAATGGGCAAAAGCTGGTCTGAGGAGGAACTGCAGCGATTGCGCCAGTTGCTCGCCCGCAAGCTTGAGGAAGGGT
>CAZJNL010001191.1:0-2160 GCA_964546515.1 uncultured Oscillatoria sp. | reverse complement strand
AAGGCAAGCAATGCCAGCGTCTCTAGTTTTTAGTTCCCAGTTGCCAGCCTTCAGTTCCTCGTGTCAATTCCAAGCTACCAGTTCGGTACGCCAGCCGGCAGGGGAATGCAGAAGTCTCAGACTGGCAAACCCGAAAGGTTTCCTTTTGGGGAGCCGGTATTGGAGGAGGCCCCAAACGACCGCATGTCCAAAGCCTCAACCGGCTGCCAAACCGGCAGGCTCTATTTTGACGCCAGACCTAGTAATGCCTCAAATCCGTGCGCTAAGATGGGAAAGGTAGAGCCGGGAAGCCCCCAGTCAGTGGCGGCCCGCTGCCGCCAGTTGTGTGCGGCTCCAATGCCTGTCCCGCCAGACCCAGTTTCGTTGACATCCCACCCGTTGTGCCAGTGATCGGAATTCCTCACCCTCGCCTCAGCTCAAAACAACTTGACTTTCTTGCCGGTCAGTTCCAGGGGGGCTCGACTTCAGGCGGGTGCCCAGAGCCACTCTGAACACGCCGCGCCGCCTTTCGCTGGAGTTGCCCTGTGCGAAAATTGACTGACACACCTTACAGAAATTCAGCGTCCTTGTGAGTAGAATGGCAAGTACGAGTGACTCAAGAGTTGCTCGGCACTGACCACAGATCGGTATAATTACACATTTTTTTACAAATGCCTAAATCATTCCACTCACCAGCTGAACTTTCCACCTGCTCGCTCACAGCGCCTGCTTTAGCCGCAGCTAGCCTCCAGGTGCAGATAGGGGCGAAAGCCGGATATGGATACAATAGACAAACAGTTGCAACATTTCCCCGATAGAAGGAACACCACTTGCCAACCGGACGCCTTGCATCCAAACCCACCAAACAGCGCCAGCGCTTTCCCTCATTTGCTCTGCCCAGCTCTGCTGTGCTGCTCTGCCAGACGGCGCAGCTGGTGCGGCAGGCTGTATATGATCAATGGCGTCAGCCGCACAGGGCAATTCCGGGCTGGCGCACAGTCGGGCAGCCACGGGTGAAAGCATCGCGGCTAATCGGGCGGGCTTTTAGTCAAAAGCCGGACACCCCCCACCGCTATGCCGGTGTCAAAGGCGTCCGCACAAGCACTCTGCAAGCAGTCGGAACCGGCACGGACTCATCTGGGATGGCTATCGTCAATGAAAAGCAGGCTGTGCTAGATCAAGAAGGTGGGGAACTCGGAGACGCCTTCAAAAATGCCCCATTAGCTCGGTCGCAGTCGGAGCAAATTCCTCGCCGGCACAGAAAGTTGCCCTTTGAGAGCCGTACCTGGCGATGCGAACATTGTGTATTTGAGATTGACCGGGCTAAATGGGGCCATCAATCTGGAAAATTATCCGACAACTGCCGAAGGCTTGACGGTGGAAGCCTGCCCAGGCTGCCCGCTCCCATGCCCCCGATGAAGCTGGAAGTAAACAGTAATGCGCATTTAAGCGTTTTGCGTAAGTTTTATGTAGCAGAAGACTTCAGTGCCGAACCGCTAACGGTTGGGGCTAACAGCTGCGGGGGAACAGCCAACCCGGAAGTGGGACAGGTGGCCAGGACTGGGGGAACTACCCCAGAGTCAGCAGCCAAAACGCCCGCTCCTGGCTGTTTCAGAGGAGAAGATAGCTTTGAGTCAAATCCAAAATCTTGCAGCCAACCGGCACCTTGTTTTGGAGAAGTCAAAGTGTGTCTTCGACAGCTCCCCAAAAATTCATTTGTGGGGAGTTTCACGCCAACCACACTACATCTCAACTGTGAACTTAAAAATCGGATCGCTTTCTACGCCTGTGATTGAAAAAAAACGTCCCAATCGCGATTTACCCCAAATTAACGAAAGACTTCGCTTTCCCAAGATTCGCGTCATTGACACCAACGGAGACCAGCTGGGGATTATGACGCCAATGGAGGCGCTGCGGATGGCAGAGCAAAAAGAGCTGGATCTAGTCCTGGTCAGTGACAAGGCGGACCCGCCGGTTTGCCGGATTATGGACTACGGGAAGTTTAAGTTTGAACAGGAGAAAAAAGCCCGGGAGGCCAAGAAGAAGCAGCACACGGCTGAAGTTAAAGAAGTGAAAATGCGCTATAAGATTGAGGATCACGACTATCAGGTGCGGATCAATCAAGCGGAGCGCTTTCTCAAGGATGGGGATAAGGTGAAGGCTACTATTATGTTCCGAGGG
>CAZJNL010001190.1:0-2162 GCA_964546515.1 uncultured Oscillatoria sp. | reverse complement strand
TTGGCGCTCTGGCGATGCCGGTTTTGGATTGAAGCGCCTTCAATCGCCGGCAATCCCAATCTCTATCCCTTGAGGCGTCTGTGTCTGTCATAGGCAAAGCGAAAATTGTTAAGCACTATTACGCTCCGCTCTCATGTCTCATCCCGCCGGCATCCCAGATTTTGAGCCGGTGTGTTAATAAAAGTAGAAATTTGCAGCGGATTTGAAAATTCTGTGCCAAGCTGAGAGGAATAATACTTACTCTGGCATGTCGCTGACATCAACGGCGACAGGGAGTCAAAGAAAATGAACTCTATTTCAGACTTCTCCAGCCACGGCTATCAGATTATCCGAGAACTGGGACGCAATCGAGAAGCGGGGCGCATCACCTACCTGGCTACCAGCACCCCTCCCAAACAAGGGGAGGATAAAGAACAAGTGCGGGTGGTTATCAAAGAGTTCCGCTTATGCTTTGCCGGTGCGGACTGGTCGGGCTTTAAAGCGTATCAGCGCGAGATTGAAGTGCTGCAGCAGCTTTCTCACCCCCGCATCCCCCGCTACTTGGATTCCTTTGAAACTCCCCACGGCTTTTGCCTGGTGCAGGAATATAAAGATGCGCCGTCTTTAGCAGAAAAGCACAGCTTTACCCCAGAACAAATCAAGCTTATCGCCCTGTCAGTCTTAGAAATATTGGCGGAGTTGCAACAGCGGACGCCACCGGTCATCCACCGGGATATCAAACCGGAGAATATCTTGGTGGACGAGCAGTTGAACGCTTATCTGGTAGATTTTGGTTTCGCCCGGATTCGGGGTGGGGAATTGGCGCTCAGCAGCGTCGCCGCCGGCACTCCGGGATTTATGCCACCGGAGGAGCAATTTGGCCGCACTCTTACGGAAGCTTCTGATTTATACAGTTTGGGTGCGACGCTGATTTGCTTGCTCACCGACACCCGCAGCGCGGATGTCGGGAAGTTAATTGATGACAACTACCGATTTAGTTTCAAACATCTGGTTCCCCAACTCAATGTTGGTTTTGCGGAGTGGCTGGAAAAGATGGTCGCTTCTAGTGTTAAGGAGCGATATGCTAATGCTAGTGTGGCTTTGGAAGCACTGAAGCCGGTTGATGTTGCCGGTGGGGTTACTCTGGCAGAGAGTAAACGCTGGGGTGTAAAACTGAGAAAACTGCTTGTTTCTCTGAGGCCATTGGTCTATTTGATGATATCTTGGCCGATCGCCCCAATTTTATACTCCGTTCCGGTCGCGAGGTTGCTGCTATTTAAAGAATGTCCTTCGTGCTATTTTTTTGATGCCAACCTGGGGGATGCCAACCTGAAGGATGTCAACCTGAAGGGTGCCAGCCTGTTGAATGCTAATCTGAAGGGTGCCAACCTGGAGAATGCCAGCTTGGTGGATGCCGACCTGGTGCGTGCCAACCTGAGAGGTGCCAACCTGAGGGGTTCCCAACTGGGGAGTGCCAAACTGGAGAGTGCCAACCTGTGGGATGCCAACCTGGGGGGTGCCAACCTGAGGGGTGCCCAACTGGAGGGTGCCAACCTGTGGAGTGCCAACCTGAGGGGTGCCAACCTGGAAAATGCCTACCTGAAAGGTGCCTACCTGAAAGGTGCCAACCTGAGGGGTGCCAACCTGGAAAATGCCTATCTGGAAGGTGCCAACCTGGAAGGTGCCAACCTACAGGGTGCCAACTTGCAGGGTGACAACCTCAATGGTGCCAAGCTGGAAGGTGCCAACCTGGAGAGTGCCCACCTCAAGGATGCCAAAATCGACCAAAATACCAAACTGGATGACAAATGGCGTCTGGTCTGGCGGATTGTTAATGAAGGAGCCAAGGGGGCTGATTTAAAGGGTGCCGACCTCAAGGGTGCCCACCTCGGGGAAGCCAACCTCAAGGGTGCTAACCTGGAGGGTGCCAACCTCAAGGGTGCCAACCTGCACGGTGCCAACCTGCACGGTGCCAAACTGGAGGGTGCCAAACTGGAGGGCGCAATCATGCCCGATGGCAGAAAGCACCAGTAGGCGCGGTTTGGCGCTGTGGCGATGCGGGATTGAAGCACTATGCCTTTGCCCTGGGGGCGGGGCGGCCACGGGGGGCCGCCCCTACAAGACTATTTTCCAGTCAGCAGCGGACGAAGAGTCCGGTAGCACCGTTGTTGTACGCGAGGTAG
>CAZJNL010001189.1:0-2163 GCA_964546515.1 uncultured Oscillatoria sp. | reverse complement strand
GGCTATCAATCTCAACTGCTATCACGAGTTTAAGCGCAAGAGCCGGTTTGGGTTCTCAAGAGCGCCCCCAGTAAAAGGTGGCGGTTCGCACCGCCCTCGCTCCCCCGCACGCCCCGGCTACTGTGGTCTGCGGTTGCCCTACCCTAGCGCCTGAAGTTTGACAGCCGAGCGTGGAGGATCTATCTATTATGCCTGTTGAGACCAATAACAGTCGCCGGCTCAAACCGCCCGAACCGAGGCAGTTTGGGGGCAGTATACTGATTCTGCTGGCAACGCTGCTGATGCTGAATTTGCTGCTTCCAGGGGTTAGCCCCCGGTATCGCGAGGTTCCCTACAGCGAATTTATAAATCAGGTAGAAGAAGGTAAGGTGGCGCGGGCGCTTGTGGGTCAAGAGCTGATTCAGTACGAGCTTAAATCTGACCCGGGTGAAGTCACCGGCAAGCAGTCAGACCGGTCAAGTAAGGTGTTAACCACCAGGCCGGTGGCCATTGATTTGGAACTGCCTAAGATTTTGCGAGAGCACAAGGTGGAGTTTCAGGCAGCGCCTCCTGACGGTCTTGGCTGGTTCTGGACTTTAATCAGCTGGGTCGCGCCGCCGCTGATTTTCTTTGGCATCTGGGGCTGGCTGCTCAGCCGCTCTCAGGGGAGTGGGCCGGCTGCCCTGACGGTGGGCAAGAGCAAGGCTCGCATCTATTCTGAAGGCAGCATCGGCGTCCGCTTTGACGATGTTGCCGGTGTGGATGAGGCCAAGGTTGAACTGCAAGAAATTGTGGATTTCTTGAAAAATGCGGCTAAATACACCCGTTTGGGAGCGAAAATCCCCAAGGGTGTGGTGTTAGTCGGGCCACCGGGCACCGGCAAAACGATGCTGGCAAAAGCAATTGCCGGTGAGGCGGGGGTTCCTTTTTTCAGCATCTCTGGATCGGAGTTTATTGAGCTATTTGTGGGTGTTGGGGCGTCGCGGGTGCGGGACTTGTTCGTGCAAGCGAAGCAGCAGGCTCCTTGTATTGTGTTTATTGATGAGTTGGACGCTTTGGGCAAATCTAGAGGTGCCGGTTCTCTTTTGGGCGGCAACGACGAGCGGGAGCAAACTCTCAACCAGCTGCTGACGGAGATGGATGGGTTTGACGGCAACACCGGCGTGATTATCATCGCGGCGACAAACCGCCCTGAGGTGCTAGACCCAGCGCTGCTGCGTCCGGGGCGGTTTGACCGGCGGGTGTTGGTGGACCGCCCGGACAAGATTGGGCGGGAGGCGATTTTGAATGTGCACGCTAGAAATGTTAAACTGGCGGCGGATGTGGATTTGGGGGCGCTGGCGGCTCGGACTCCGGGGTTTGCCGGTGCGGATTTGGCGAATTTGGTGAATGAGGCGGCGCTGCTGGCGGCGCGAAAGAATCTGGACGCGGTGAGGATGGCTGATTTTAATGAGGCGATTGAGCGGGTTGTGGCGGGTTTGGAGAAAAAATCCCGCGTGCTCAATGAGGTTGAGAAAAAGACGGTGGCTTATCATGAAGTGGGGCACGCGATTGTGGCGACGCTGATGCCGGGAGCAGGCAGGGTGGAGAAGATTTCTATTGTGCCTCGGGGGGTGGGGGCGCTGGGTTACACGCTGCAACTGCCGGAGGAGGACAGGTTTTTGATGGTGGAGGATGAGATTAGGGGCAGGATTGCTACGCTGTTGGGTGGCCGGTCGGCTGAGGAGTTGGTGTTCGGCAAGGTGTCTACTGGCGCGAGTGATGATATTCAGAAGGCGACTGATTTGGCTGAGCGTTCTGTTACTATTTACGGGATGAGTGATGAACTCGGGCCGGTGGCGTTTGAGAAGATTGAGCAGCAGTTTCTGGAGGGGTTGACTAATCCTCGCAGGCCGGTTAGTCCTAAGATTGCGGAGGAGATTGACCGGGAGGTGAAGCGGATTGTGGATGGGGCGCACCACATGGCGCTGTCTGTACTGGGTGAGAACCGGCAGCTGTTGGAGGAGGCGGCTGAAAGGCTTTTGCTGCAGGAGGTTTTGGAAGGGGAGGAATTGCGGGAGTTCCTGAAGCGGGTGTTAGTGCCGGTGGATATGGAGCAATGGTTGCGCACCGGCAAGTTGCCTGAAGGGATAGTGTTGATGCAGGCTACTTTGAGTTGATGAGCGACTGTTCCGTGAGACGGGA
>CAZJNL010001188.1:0-2164 GCA_964546515.1 uncultured Oscillatoria sp. | reverse complement strand
CATCGATGGATTCATTGTGCCAGAGCGAGATGCAGGGGCACTAGCCGAGCGTATAGAAGAACTGGTGGAGAATCGAGAATTGCGCCATCGTATGGCTGCTGCCGCTAGAGAACACGCCAAGGACTACACCTGGGACAAGTATGCGGAGCGATTATTAGCTGTTTTTCAAAGTGTGTGAGCTTCAAATGAAAACCGATCCATTTGCTATCAAACAGTATTCTAAGTGGCATCCTAGAAGGCTGGCTTTCACTGCCAAGGCTAGACTGATTGAATGGGAAGCTCGGCGGAACTTTTAGAAATACGCCTTGCCGGAAAAGGTGATTCCCAATCTCCCTTCCGCTCCCGATGCCGATTACTCGAACACCGCTGTCACACCTGTGCAGATGCAACATCTTTTATATGCTCTATCGGCCACTGAGAATCTAAAAGATACAGTTGTAGTTGAGGTGGGCTGCTATCGCGGAGTGACTACTAAATTTTTAGCGAACTCGACATCCCGTAAGGTGATTGCCGTCGATCCTTATATTGGCTATGGAGGTAGCGATGAGGACTACCGACATTTTCAAAACAACATTGCTGGTTTACCAAATGTCATCCATGAGCGTGTAACTTCAGGAGAAGCAGTCAGAACTTGGCAGCATGGCCCTGTCAGCCTTGTTTTCATTGATGCAGTTCACGATTATGTGAATACGGCGTTTGACATTCAGGCGTGGTCATTACTGACGGTCAATGGCGGTATTTTAGCGATGCACGATACTGACTGTGCTGCTTTTGCTGGCACTAGAAAAGCCGTGTTTGAGCTTTCTGAATGTCTAACACTCTTTGCTCATCCAGATGGCTTGACAGAGCTTAGTAAATAATCCCGGAACTTAAAAAATTGGCAATTAAATGACTCCCATAGGAATTGGCATCCCTGTATACAACGGCGAAAAATATCTTTCAGAAGCAATTGAAAGTGCTTTAAATCAGACCGTTCAGGCTGACGAAGTTTTTATTTTTATTCACGACTCTACCGATAGAAGCCTTCAGATAGCCGAAAGCTTTGCACCAAACGTTCGGATTGTTGAAGACAACTCTAGCCTAACTATTGGGCAAGCATGGAATGCCATTTATACTCACAGTTTTTGTGATTACGTTGTCATGTTACATGCAGACGATAGATTGCATCCAGACAGCATCAAAATTTTAAAACAGGCGATCGCCGAAGATAGTCATGCAGGTCTGATTTTCGGCAGGACGAGAATAATCTCAGCAGGAGGAGATGTTGTAAAAGTGAATTACAGCGTTCAATTTCTTTAAAAAAATATGTAAAATTATTCACCCAAAGTAATTGGGGTATTTTTGCCTGGCTGTTCTGGCATTTGTTTGCGAAATAATGCGTCTTTAAAAGAGCCTTTTAGAGAAGAGCTTAAAATTGTTTTAGATGTAGAATTTTTTATCAGGATGTCTTGGTGTACTAAAGTAGTTGGTGTGGGCAGCATTTTATCCGACTACAGAATACATGAACAGTCCACCTTACACTCATCAGCGAGACAAGCTCAAAAAGACTTACTGGAATGGTGGGGTTTATTTGAAGAGGGTAAAATTGAAGTGCCTCCTGAAATACTTGGCAGATATAGAGCTGGATTATTTAAGAGAATAGTCGCTGCATTCTTGCAAGACGTCTGGATGAACCAAATAGAATACGCTCAAGTCTGGCAAACTTTTATGGTAAAAACTTTAAAAAAGTATCCCTACCTTTACAGGAAAATGTTTAGTTTAAAAAGCAAAGTTTTATATCAGCTTGTTGGCTCAATTAAGGCCGGCGAAAGTATAGCATTTTATCTAGCTGTTGCTTACCGAACAATCCTTATTTTAACAAAAAATATTCGAGGTATCCTCAATTTTAAGTTCCCTATTGATAGCCACAGTAGCTGATAGGGTAGATTCAAAAATGCGAATAGCACTCGCCACTCCCTACGACACCAAACTCCGCGCCGGTGGCGGAGCAGTGATTGTTCGCTACCTGATGGAAGCGTTGCAAGCAAATGGGATCGAAGTCCTTCTCTGGCTCTGCCGCGATTACCCGGCACCCATTCAGGTAAAGCCCTTGGAAGGTTCCCCTGATCGCAGGGACTGGGAATTTATCGGTTTACCGCCCCAGACAGCTTTCCGTCTCGATCGC
>CAZJNL010001187.1:0-2165 GCA_964546515.1 uncultured Oscillatoria sp. | reverse complement strand
AGCACTCGCCCCACGCTGATTATAGCATGGGGCGAGCGCCAAGCGCAACTCAACCGGCGACACCAGCTTCAACTATTTAGGCTCGTCCTTCGGCGGATTGGGCGGACACCAAAACAGATTTTTGCTGGACACCCCCAGCGATTCCAGAATTCCGCGCATCTCCTCCGTGCAGCGCATCCAGTATCCCAAATCCTCGTACATGCGGTCGGGATTGAATTCCAAGTCGTAATGCAGCACGTTGGGAAGTCCGGAAAACTCCTCGGAAGATTGCGGGGAAATCAGCAAAACGCGGAATGGTTTACCCGGGCATTTTAATGAGAGCTTGCTCACCAAATCGCTGACATAGCCGCGATTGGTAATGCCGGTGCGAACGAAAAGCAGCTCGTCAGCATTCCGCAGCGTGTGCCAGAACCGTTCCGAGCGTGCCGTGTAACGGAAGCGCATGCGTTCATATACGGGAAACATGTTATTGAGGGGATCGTCTGTCTCCTCAACTTCATGGGCGAAAGACAAACCTGTCCACTTGGCGTGGTATATCCTTCCCGCCTCATGGCTGTACTGCAATAGAGCGGGGTTCCACATATCATAAAAATTGCTCTCGATCATATCTGCAACATCGCCGAGATTGGTGGTTCGCGTCAGATCGAAAGGAAAAGCCGGCCCATCGTACTCCATTTTATACAGAAGCATGCGAGCGGCACAGCGATCTCCAAGAGGTACAATTGCCACTCGGCTGATCTCTGATAGTTCGCACTTGTATTGGAAAAGCACCGAGGACTTGGGCGGCACTTTCACTCGACTTTCCAGCCCGTCTTTGCCGATTATCATGGTGCGAAACGGCACGTCGGGATGAAGCGGATCGTCATAAACACCTGGGGGCATTGCTTTGAGTGCGCTGCGCACCTCCTTCCACATGGGATGGATGTTGTATTCGTAGTCTGTTTCATTGATCGCCCGGATGCACTGCTCGTTCTCTTTCAGGAGTCCCAGATGCCCGTCGTAGAACAAAATTTGCGATACTTTCGGCGAAAAGAAATTGAAAGCAGGGCTATATTCCAGGTCTGCAGCAGGAGGAATGTCCACCGCCGTTTCAATCGTTCCATCCTCTCGCACCGAAAAGAAGGGGAGCGTCCCGCTCTGGGCATTCCTCGCGATGTAAATACCGGGCATCAATCCCGCTTTGCTCTGAATCGCAGCTTGCAGGGATTTCCAATAAGGAGCGATCGTGTAAGTATATTTCGACGCATTGATGACGCGCAAACTCTTCTCGTCTGTACCGGCAAAAACTTGGAAACCCTGTTTGTCGCGGTAGATTAGTCGCCCATCCTTCCGCCGGGGGAGCTGTTTCTCTTTCGCCCATTCGTCACTGGTCATTTGGAAGAGGCGAAGGTCGATCGCCTCGTACATCAGGCGGTGCCCTTCCGTGTTGGGGTGAGCCGAATTGAACGACGTACCGGCTTTCCAGCGCCCCGCTCCGTCATCCACAGCATCCAGCCAATCCAGCACAGGAACGCCCCAGTTCAGCATGCGGTTGTGCGTATCTCGCAACAGCCAGTTGTGTTCGCACCGGTAATCCCCGTTGGGGTACACTCCGCCCAAAATCGGAAGCGCTCCCAATTCCCGGGTCATTTTTATCAGTTGCTGCAATCCGCTTTCAAAACGCCGCTGCACCGCCCGTCGCTGGTGAGGGAGACAGTGAGCCAGCCCCTCGTTTCCCAAAGAAAGGGCAATGATGACAACATCTGGTTTTTCTGGCGCAACCACCACCGGAAACCTGTTAATGGTTGTGCTGACATTCGCACCCACCTCCGACAGATTCACCAGTATGTGCCCGTATTTTTTATGCAGCGCTTGCTCCAGATGCCAAGCCCAACCTCTTAACAGCCAGCCATTGCATCCTAAGGCTACGGAACTGCCGATAACCGCGATTTTTAGACCCTGAATTCCTTTGGATAGGGGCATTTTGGCAGCCGGTTCTTCTAGAAATCCGTATGGACAGGGCTGCACATACCCGAACCAGCCATCATCCACAATAATCATAGATTGCTGGCGGTCAGATTCCACCGGCACCCAGCGGTTGGCTCCGAAAGATTCCCATTTCACGCTGCCATCTGAACGAAGTAACACATACTTGTATTCTATTTTTTGGCTGGAGGATGGCTCCC
>CAZJNL010001186.1:0-2171 GCA_964546515.1 uncultured Oscillatoria sp. | reverse complement strand
AACTTGCAGCAAGTTACCATTATAATACCGCATTCTGCTTTCCAAGTAAGCCGCACAGGCGGCAGGATTTGTACGCGCCAGATTCATCTGCGCGATAACTTTTTGCTCTAACGGCGAGAGGTAATCTGTCATATAATTTTTCTCCAGGTTAAAAAGTGACAAACCCCGTTTCGTTGGTGCGCAAGTGGGTGTGCGCAGGCTCGACGCCTGCGCCTACGCCATCTCGTACCCGTAGTCCAGGCGTACCGCCTGGACCCGCCATCCCACCGACATTCCCCCAGTAACCCAAAATGACACTCAACTCCTCCCGTTCCCGCCACCGGCAACTCCTCGACAGCGACACGATCGCCGCCTGGATATTCCTAGCGCCCGCCCTCATCCTCCTCGGCATCTTCCTCCTCTGGCCGATCGCATACCTGTTTTACCTCAGCTTCACCCAAGGTAGCTTTACCATCTCTGGCACCCGCCTCGTCGGTTTCCGCAACTACTGGCGATTGCTAGTCACCCCCGACTTCTGGCAAGTTCTCCTCAACACCGGCTACTTCACCATCGCCACCCTCATCCCCAGTCTCGCTATCCCCCTAGCACTCGCCGCACTGCTCAACCAGTCAATTCCCCTGCGCAATATCCTGCGCACCGCCTATTTTATCCCTTCTATCACCTCCCTCGTTGCAGTTGGTTTGGGGTGGCGCTGGCTGTTTCAAAATGAAGGGCCGGTTAACGCCGTTCTCAACTCTCTCAATATCCCGCCTGTCCCCTGGCTGAGCAGTACAGTTTGGGCGATGCCGGTGCTGATTCTCTTAAGCATTTGGAAACAGCTGGGATTCAACACAGTCGTGTTTTTAGCCGGCTTGCAAGCCATCCCGCAAAACCGCTACGAAGCCGCCGAACTCGACGGTGCCGGCCCCCTACAGCAATTTTGGCACATCACCCTGCCCGGATTGCGACCCCCCCTCGTATTCGCCACCGTCACCACAGCCATTTTCACCCTGCGCAGCTTCGAGCAAGTCTATGTGATCACCGGCGGCGGGCCCTTAAACTCCACCAACTTACTTGTTTACTACATTTACGAAGAAGCCTTTTCCCTATTTGACTTTGGTTACGCCGCCGCCGCCGCCACAGTTTTGCTAACAGCAACATTCCTACTCGTCTATCTCCAGCTGCGAGTTTGGGGCGAGGAAAATTAACTCATATATAGTCCGGTTGCATCATTGTTATAGAGTAGGGGCGGGGGCGGGTTTATTACAATCTTTCGTTGTCCGGCAAAGATTTCGGGTGAACCCGCCCCTACAGTATAGCTTTAGAATTTATTCTGCTGCTATACAAATACGATACAGACGGATTGGCCCTGACTGCCTATTTGACAGAGGTGCAGGGCGTCAAAGGCAATCCGTCTTTGCGGATTTGAAGGTGGCAACGGAGAAAGCATATCCCGTAGCGTTCCGCCCGGAACGCACCCCACTTCCACAAAGTAAACACCCGGATTTAAGACGCGCTTCCCAGAACCTGACCAGCTTGGTATCATGGGGGCATTGCTGATTAGGGGTAAAACATCAAGTCCTTGCAAATAAGATGAATTTAACTGCCCTGATTTTCCGAATTATCAGCCAATTCCGGCAATTTGGCCGCAATTGGGCTGCATCCGTGCGTCAACGCCGGTCGCATCCGCCCGAAGCTGAAGCCGCTTCCCCGACCCTGGATTATCATACAAACCGAAAAAAAGGCAAAATCCTGGCATTCGGTCTTTCTCTGCTATTCGGACTAGCCGTGACTCAGATTTACGCAGCTTTTCCACCGGCAGGAGTAGCCCAACAGACAGGGCCCGCTTCTCAAACCGTCACTGTGGGCCACACGCGGGAGTTCCGGGGCGTGTGGGTGGCAACCGTGGCCAACATAGACTGGCCCTCTAAGCGGGGAGTGCCGGTGGAACAGCAAAAAGCCGAGCTGATCCGCATCCTTGACCAGATGCAAGCCCTGAACCTCAACGCACTGGTTTTGCAAGTGCGTCCGGCAGGAGACGCCTTCTATAACTCGCAACTGGAACCCTGGAGTTCGTGGCTGACCGGCACCCAAGGCAAGCCGCCAGAACCGTTCTACGATCCGCTGCAATTTGCCATCGAAGAAAGCCACAAGCGCAATATCGAACTGCACGCTTGGTTTAACCCCTACCG
>CAZJNL010001185.1:0-2173 GCA_964546515.1 uncultured Oscillatoria sp. | reverse complement strand
GACGGCATAGTAACTAGGAGCTCTAGGCATACAGAATCGCTATCCTCAACGCATCCCTCTCATTCCGAGCGGGGAAATCTAGAAAACCAGACAATTTTCTCATAAAACTGCCCCAAAAACAAAACTGGAGATAGCAGACTCAACTGTCTGTCTCCTCAACCGCCAGATGGGCTACCCCATGTCTGCCGGCTATTTTTGCGCCAGCTGAGCCTGGGTTAGCCGCCGCAGCGGCGGTGACGCCGGGGCAGATTTCAGCCTCTCCCGGCAGTGATGGCCATAACACGCCTGGATTTTTCCCCGCTGTTAATATTTTAAACAGCAAAACCCAAGGCTGTACTAACTGAGCGATTTCCTCTTCCTTCTTCGATCCTATCCAGAGGTGCACTGATTAAACTTCTCCGATCGAACTCAGAAATATCAGTTGCAGAGCTCCCTTTATCGACTATCTGAGGAAATATCAGCGTTCCGCTTGGGTGCTGCTGTGTTTAAACGAGACAGATGTAATAGAAACAGCTCTTTTTACCTCTCAACTTCATGTGACTGGGCTGTTTATCTGCCAGGGAAGCTTTTCAGCTTCACTTCTTACTATAGCATCTCTTTCGGGGAGTGCGACGGGGTTGAAAAAAAACTTTACTTTTTGCCGGTTGCAGCTGGCTCCCAGCCCGCTTCCAGCGCCAGAAAGGCTTTCCCTATCAGGATTTCAAATATGTTAAGGAATGTAAAGTAAACGCTGCTTATTGAGGCTGCTGGGTGCGTTCCTACTGTAGGGTGCGTTCCGCAGGAGAGGTAGCGCCACAGGTGGGAGTTAGGCTCTTGCGGAACGCACCCTAAGGCTTCTTGGCGTCCTTGGCGTCTTGGCGGTTCATTATTAAACTAAATCAATCAGACGTAATATTTCCGACCCTCTCTCCCTGAGAGATCGCCTGCTGTCGGACAAAATCAAATAAATGGTGAGCCAGCTGCAATTTGCTGCAAGGGGCAATCTCAGCTTGACGCCCGAGAGCGTCTAGAAAAACGGCTCGGTTGAAGTCGCTAGCAAAGCCGCTGTTTGGCAAATCAATCGGATTGGCAGCAATAACATCCAGTTTTTTCTCTTGCAATTTTTGCCGCGCCGGTGTTATAATGTCGCCCGTTTGTGCGGCAAACCCGATCAGGCGCTGCTGCGGCTGCTTGAGACTGCCCAGCTGAGCTAAGATATCCGGCACCGGCTGCAAAGGCAGGGACTCCGGCAGGTCTCGCTTCGGTAACTTCTCGGCACTGCACTCAGCCGGCTTGACATCTGCCACCGCTGCAGCCATCACAGTCAAATCGGCATCTGGGAAACACTCTAGCATCGCCCGCTGCATTGCGTCGGCACTGGTGACGGCAATGCAGCGCACCTCTGGCAGACCGGCAATCGCCTTTGTGTCCGCCGGCGCGTGAACTAGCGTCACAGACGCCCCCCGGTGAGCGGCGGCTTGCGCTAAGGCTATCCCCATTTTACCCGTGGAGGGATTGCCAATGAAGCGCACGGGGTCTAAATGCTCTCGCGTGCCGCCGGCACTGATTAACACCCGCAAGCAGGTTAAGTCTCGCTCGCCCTTGGTGTGCAGCAGGGATTCGACGTGCGCCAAAATCTGCAGAGGCTCTGCCATGCGACCGGCACCCACTCTGTCGCAGGCCAAAATCCCCGACCCCGGGCCAACTTTGTGATAGCGGGGATCTGTGAGCCCCACCTGCCAGTTCCGCCGCACCGGCAGTTGCTCCCACATGTCCGTATTCATAGCCGGTGCCAGCAGCACTGGACAGGTGGAAGCCAGTACGGTATTGGTGAGCAGGTTGTCCGCTATGCCACACGCCAATTTTGCCAGAGTGTTGGCAGTCAGCGGTGCGATCGCAAACACTTCCGCCCATTCCCCTAGCTCAATGTGCAGCGGGCGAAAGTGGGTTGGTTGCCAGAAGCTGGCGTCGGTATAGGCGGGATGCCTGCACAGGGTTGCCACCGTCAGCGGCGTGATAAATTCTTGCGCCCCAGCGGTTAGAATGGCGCGGACTTGCGCCCCAGCTTTGGCTAGGGTGGAGATGACCTCACAGACTTTGTAAGCGGCGATGCCGCCGGTGATGCCAATCAGAATTCGCCTGTCTTGCAGCATAGGGATTTTTATTTAACCGCAGATGAACGCAGATGTACGCA
>CAZJNL010001184.1:0-2174 GCA_964546515.1 uncultured Oscillatoria sp. | reverse complement strand
TCTCCCCTTGTGGGAGAGGGGGTAGGGGGGTGAGGGGGCATGACCTTTAATCCGCCCCAGTGGCTCAACCGACATCCCCCAAGCGCTCCCAAAAATACTGCCGGTACAGCTCGCATCTCGGAGAGCTCTGATTCCCCTGGCGCTTAATCAGCCCCAGAGCGTCTAACTTGTACGCCTGTATCGTCTCCAACCGCACTGATTGAGTGGAAGTAACAACCTGTTTCAGCGCCGCCGCCAGTTCTGGATGTTCTTTGAGAGTCACCAAATGCCGGCGCAAATGCTCACTATATATTCCAGCATCTGTGGGAGCATCTTGCAACAGCTGGGCCAGCGTCACACTCCCATCCGCAAGGTGATAAAGCGCCAGCCGCACCAGATAGGGGTGTCCGCCCACCATTTCCAGCAAAGGCGAAAAACCTTTCTCCCCGATCTGAGCCGCCCCATACAGCCCGTGACGCAGCGCCAAATTCTCCACCTGCTCCTGGGTAAAATCTGTCAATTTCACCGGCAGCCCCACATTAAACGGCGACTGGTGGATATCTAACTTCCCGTAATATTCAGTAGAATGCACCACCACCAGCCGCAGTTTTTCCCAGATTTCCCGATTCTTAGCCTCCTCATGCCAGCTGCGCAGCATGGGCAGAAATTCTTCCGCAATTTCTGGGTACTGGAAAACCCGATCCACTTCATCCAAAGCCAAGACCAGGGGGCTGTCTATTTGCTCCAGAATATGCGCTTCAAAGTATGTCGTGCAGCTGAGGATGCTGCCCCTGTCCTCATCCCAGTAATCATTCAGCTGAGCTGGGATGTCTAGCTTCTGGCTGACATAAGAACAGAACCAGCGCAAAAATTTATCCAGATTGCTAAACACCGCCTTCTCTGCTTGCAGCAGATTCAGCCGTACTGTTTGATATCCTTGCTTTTTCGCCCGCTCCAGAATCCGGTACAGCAGAGACGTTTTGCCCATCTGCTTGGGCGATTTAATGCAGATCAGCGCCCCCGCCTGCAAAATCGCTTCGTAACACTCAGATTCGATAGGAGTGCGCCCAACATAAAAAGGAGAGTCCACTGCCACCGGCCCCTCTGGAAATTCTAACTTAGCCGCCGCCGGGACTTTTTGCCGCTGCGGTTGAGTGCCCGCTCCTTTGCGCGGTTGCCCTTGGCGCTGGTTTTGCGCGTACCGCCATTTTCGCTCCAGCGCTGTCCGAAAATTCGTTTTGCTCACCTCTTCCCCTAACGCCTTGGAAAGTATCTTCCAGAACTTGTGGCCAACAGTTCGCTGTAGGTAATTGGCAGCATACTCAGTAATCTCCGCCATCTCTTCATAGGTCTGATTTTCCCAAGAGCCGCGAAGGATAGCCATCTCGACATCAGTTATGTGTCTCCCTTCACTCGCCAAAACTGCCTCATCCGCTACTTTCACGGCTTCTTCAAAATTCATCGTTTTCTCTATCATATAGTCTAAATTTTTGAGATATTGAAGGTAGATCACATCCCGAAAAGTATTATAAAGTATTATAGCAAACAGTCAGGCTTTACGAACCAACTGTCACCTTTTAGTTGTCGTCAGGCGCAGGGGGCAGCGGCAGCGGCGTCCCGGGCCCGCCGGCAGCACAGGCAGAGCCAACCGCGCCAGCACCGTGCAGCCGCAGAGGGGCAGCGATATCAAGTCCGCGTACCGAGCCGCAATATGCCGGTGTGCTGGGGTAGGGGCGGGTTCACCCGATCTATCTGTGGGAAGCTTTGGATGTCAGTAGGGGCGGGTTCACCCGAACTGTTTGTAGCACAACGAAGAATGTTCCTAAACCCGCCCCCTGGGCCTGCTTCACCCGAACTGTTTGTAGCACAACGAAGAATGTTCCTAAACCCGTCCCTGCCCCTACCTGTACCAGACTGGATTTATCCGCTCTGGAGCACAAGAGAAATAATTACGGGCAATTGGCTGCACACGATCTGGAACGAGGGAGCAAGTTGAGCCAGCAATTGCGCCCCCGCTACAGGTGTTGAGGCTATATACCACAAAAACAATATTTTGTCAATAGTCTGCTGGCAAGTTTGCCAGCTGTCACACACACAGCAGCACCGGAGACGCGCTCAGTAATAGTCGAGAGCGTTAGCAAATAGCACCCCCCCTGTTTCCACTATTTAAAGTGTCAGCCATCCCACTGTTCTGC
>CAZJNL010001183.1:0-2180 GCA_964546515.1 uncultured Oscillatoria sp. | reverse complement strand
CCAACTGTCCGGGAGCCGGTGCCGATTAAGCCGCGCATTATTGACACGCCGGAAAAGCTGGCGGAGTTGGTGCAGTTGCTGCAAACCCGCACTAACTCTGATACCCCCGTAGCTTGGGACACGGAAACCACTGCGCTGGAGCCGCGAGACGCCAAACTGGTGGGGATTGGCTGCTGTTGGGGAGCCGGTGAGGAAGATATGGCCTATATTCCCACCGGCCACACTGCCGGCGGCAATCTGGACAAGGCAGCGGTGTTGGATGCGTTGCGTCCGATTCTGGAAAGTGCGGACTATCCCAAGGCGCTGCACAATGCCAAATTTGACCGCTTGGTGCTGCGCTGTCAGGGGATTGAGCTGGCGGGTGTCGTATTTGACACGATGCTTGCAAGTTATGTGCTTTCGCCAGAAGGAGTCCACAACCTGAGTGATTTATCTCAAGGGAAGTTGGGTATAAAGGCTCGAAGCTACAAATATTTAAATTTGCCTAAAGGGAAAACAATTGCGCATTTAGAGATTCCGGCGGTGGCGGACTACTGCGGGATGGATGTGTACACGACGTTCTTGCTGGTGGGGAAACTGCGGGCTGAATTGCAGAAAGCTGGGAGAGTTCACGAGTTGCTGCTGGAAGTTGAGCAGCCGCTAGAGCCGGTGCTGGCTGAGATGGAACACACGGGAATCCGCATTGATATTCCATATCTGAAAGAACTCTCGAAACAGCTGGAAAAGCAGTTAGCAGAGATTGAGGAGAAAGCTTATGAGGCTGCCGGTGGGGATAAATTCAATTTGGGTTCGCCGAAGCAGCTGAACCAGTTGCTGTTTGAAAAGCTGAAATTAGACACCAAGAAGTCGCGCAAAATCGCGACGGGTTTCTCGACAGACGCGGCTGTTTTGGAAAGGCTGCAAGGCGATCATCCGGTTGTTGATTATATCCTAGAACACCGCACTTTGGCGAAGTTGAAATCTACTTATGTGGATGCTTTGCCGGCGCTGGTGCGGGCGGACACGCGGCGGGTGCATACGGATTTCAACCAGACGGCGACTGCAACTGGGCGGCTGTCTTCTTCTAATCCGAATTTGCAGAATATTCCGATACGCACGGAATTTTCGCGGCGGATTCGCTCGGCGTTTCTGCCTGAACCGGGCTGGCTGCTGGTGTCGGCGGACTATTCGCAAATTGAGTTGCGGATTTTGGCGCACTTGAGTGAGGAGCAGGTGTTGGTTGAGGCTTACCAAAATAACCGGGACGTGCATACTGTGACGGCGCAGTTGCTGTTTGAAAAGGAAACGGTGACTGCAGAGGAAAGACGGTTTGGCAAGACGATTAATTTTGGCGTGATTTACGGGATGGGTTCAGCGCGGTTTGCGCGGGCGATTGGGAAGACGCCGGCGGAGGGGAAGCTGTTTATTGAGCGGTTTTACCGGCGCTATCCGAAGGTGTTTGAATATTTGCAGCAGCTGCAAAGAGAGGCGATCGCGCAGGGGTATGTGGAGACGATTTTGGGGCGTCGCCGGTATTTTAAATTTGAGGGGAAAAGTTTGCAGGACTTAAAAGACAGCAAACCGGAAGAGATTGACCTTGACAGTCTGAAAAAGCTGGGTCAGAATGACGCGCAACTGCTGCGTGCGGCTGCGAACGCGCCGATTCAAGGTTCGAGTGCGGATATTATTAAGGTGGCGATGGTGCTGCTGCAGGAGAGGTTGCGGAGTTACCAGGCGCGTTTGCTGTTGCAAGTGCACGATGAGTTGGTGTTTGAAGTGTTGCCGGTGGAGTGGGAGGAGTTGCAGCCGGTGATTAAGTCGGTGATGGAGAGTGCTGTGCCGCTGAGTGTGCCGCTGGTGGTGGATATCCGTGCGGGGCAGAATTGGATGGAGGCGAAGTAGGGAGGAAAAACCGGGAGGACAGCAGTAGGGTGCGTTCTGCGAGCGCACGCACCCTACCTCTCGCCGGTGCCCTCAATATGCAGCTGATCAGGGAGGAGGGAGGTTAAACCGGATGGGGAGATGCGCCGGTGCTATCCACCCCTGGCTTGACTGTCAGGGGCTTTTTTATGGGTTGACAAAACCCAACCGCTTGGGTTATCCTTAAGGAACGACTCAAATCGGGCAGTGGTAAACGAGTAGTGATCGTTTGTAGTTGGGCTAAAGCCCAAAGTTTGTAGTTGGGCTAAAGCCCAAAGTTT
>CAZJNL010001182.1:0-2185 GCA_964546515.1 uncultured Oscillatoria sp. | reverse complement strand
ATTGACAAAGTAGGCATCAACAAGTTTTTCAATGACTTCTGCTGACATCGCGGCAATCTCCTTTAGTATCGGCGCAACCCTTAACTTATCACAGATCGGTTGCAGCTACAAAGCCAATCCTCAAATTCAGGCTGGCTCGCATGTGCCTGTTCTGCCACTCCCCGAAGAAATGTCTCGCTGTCGGCGTCATAGGCGCGGGCTCCCACGAACGCACTGCGAGCTTGGATGACTTGCGTGCGTTGCGTGCGGCTGTTTTCGTAAGCGAAGAGGGCAGCTTGGATCTCGGTCGCACCGGCAAGGCACTCAGAGAGCTCCCAGGCATCTTCAAATGCCGTATTCGCTCCCTGTCCCAGGGACGGCACCACTGGATGCGCCGCATCGCCCAAAAGTGTTACCCTGCCTTTGCTCCAGCCCTTCCCCGGCGGTTTGTCGCATATCGGTCGCTCCACGATGCTACCGGCATCTGTCGCTTCCACGATCGCCCGCACGGGTTCGCCCCAGCCGGCAAATTCCTGCAAAACGCGAGATTTGACCTCTGCGGCACTTTGGCAAACAGAGTCGTCCTGCGACAGCGCAGCGGCGCTCCCAAATATGTAGCCGCCGCCGGTGTCGATGAGTACCATATTTTTGCCATCGCCTGTCATTAATGTTATTTCATCGGGAGACAGCAGCTCGTGGCTGTACTTGAGAACGGCACGCCAAGACATGCGCCCCGCATAGCGAGGTGCGCCATCTCCAATCAGCGCCTGTCTGACTGCGGAGTTTATCCCATCAGCCCCAACCAGCAAGTCTGCCCGCACGGTATTTCCACCCTCAAAAAACACTTCGACGACGCTGTCATTTTGCTCAAAGCTGGTGCACCGGCAATTGAGGTGGATCGCATCCGCTGGCAGTGCCGAGGTGAGGATTTCCTGCAAGCGCGACCAGCGGATCTGCAACATCGGCTGCCCGTATTTTTCCGCCAGAGTGAGCCGGTTCTGCATTATAAGTTCACCGGTGCTTTTTTTCAAGTTCACCGCGCGGGTCTAGCTGCCGGCGCGTTTCACCGACTCCACTATAGCCGGTTCGATGGCATCGAGACTATTTAAGCCGTTGGGAAACAGGGTCAAACCGACACCCACCGGTCGCAATTCCCGCGCCTTCTCATAGACTTGGGCGTCGATGCCTTGTTTTCGCAGCGCCATCGCCGCTGCCAGACCGTCAAGTCCAGCACCGATGATGGCCACTTTATCGACCCTCCTGGAACATTCTACTTGCGTGTTTTCAGACATGGGAATGGTAGCACTTTGCTGGGTTGGCTTTTTATTATATCTACTCAAGTTGCTACCGACAAGTCTAAGCATCTAGATCCCCCCAAACGGGGCGGAAGGGCCCGCCCCTACTTTGGGGGCGCAAGAGCATTCCCCCCCTTTTTTTAGGGTGGGCTAGAGGGGGATCTAACTGACTCACTTGTAAGGTAGCAACTTGCGTTAGCTTACAGCGGTTTTCAAACAGCGTCGCACCCCCCGCAGTCGGGGCATCTTGCCTGTCATTTAAGGCAGCCAGACACTGGCCCTGCGGGTTGTGCCCGCAGCCAGACGCCGCACCGGCGGGTTGCAGATATTTGTACTTCATTCAATTGCCAACCGCTCCAGTATTTATTTCCTCTTGTCAAACTGACGATTTTATGATCAGCGCAGTGCGGGTGTTGCCTTTTTTAATGCCTTTTTGAAGGGTAGCATCTCGGTCTGAGCGCAGGTGCTTCGCCCCACTGAGTTGAACAGAGTGCCGCGAATGGCATTGCACATTCGTGAAATGATAATGTAGAGCAGATTGCAAGTGGGTGAGGTACAGATATTGATCCCCCCCTTACCGGGGCGGAAGGGCCCGCCCCTACTTTGGGGGGGAAGAAGCTAGCCCCCCTTTTTAAGGGGGGTTGGGGGGATCGAAGTGCACTCCACGCAAGTGAAAAGTGCTATATATATGGGCGGAACCCCGTGCGCTCGGCCCCGTGCCAGCCCTGTCATCGTTTCGGGACGGTCGCGGCGCGAAAACTGCGTACCATCCCTGCATTGTGCAAAGCCCCGCGAATTAGTGCCTCGCTCTCGTCAAAAATCCAGATTTTTGGAATATAATCTTTTTGGCGAATGCGAATACATTTACATGGTTAAGAAAGTTGCAATCGTGGGCGCGGGGCCCAGCGGAG
>CAZJNL010001181.1:0-2185 GCA_964546515.1 uncultured Oscillatoria sp. | reverse complement strand
CGGACGCCGCCGAAAACCCAGGCGGCGCTGCTGGAGGCGATGCAGGAGCAGCAGGTTACTTTGGATGGGGAAAGTTTGGCTTTGCCGGAGCTGTTTTGGGTGATGGCGACGCAAAACTCTCTGGAGTTTGAGGGGACTTATCCGCTGCCAGAGGCGCAGCTGGACAGGTTTTTGTTTAAGCTGATTGTCGGCTATCCGGAGGCGGCTGCGGAGAAGCAAATGTTGCTGAACAGTCAGGCGAATTTGCCATCGCGCCGGTTGGATTTGGAGCGGCTTAAGCCGCTGGCAAAAGTTGAGCAGGTTTTGGCTGCGCGTCAGGAGGTCAGGGGGGGAAAAGTTGCAGAAAATGTGGTAGATTATATGTTAGCATTAGTGCAGCGTTCGCGCCAGCATCCGGATTTGGCGCTGGGGGCGTCTCCCCGCTGTGCTGTTGCTTGGCTGCTGTCGAGCAAGGCGCATGCGTGGCTGAACCGGCGCGATTTTGTGACGCCGGATGATATTAAGGCTGTGGCTGCGCCGCTGCTGCGCCACCGGCTGATTCTCAGACCTGAGGCGCAGCTGGATGGGTTGCAGGTGGATGCGGTGATTGCTTCGCTATTGACTCAGGTGCCGGTGCCGAGGTAGAATTGTGAAGTTATCGAGTCCAGAAACCGGGTTTCTTCTGTCTTCCTTCTTGGCGTCCTTGGCGTCTTGGCGGTTCATTATTACCCCCCCTATCAATTCGCCAATCAATCCAATGATACCCTCCCAACGAGTCTATTTCCTCTTACTGCTGGGCATCGTTATCGCACCGGCACTCGCCATTTTCTTTAACCAGCAGGCAAGCATCACCGGCACCCTCCTCTACGACACCGGCATCCTCCTCCTGATGCTTTTCGATGCAATCCGGGTGCGCACTCATCGCACACAAGTAACGCGCGGCACCCTGGGACGCCTTTCCATCGGGCGGGAGAATCCGGTTGTTTTGTCGGTGCAGTCCGGAAAGCGCCGAGCCCAAATTCAAATTCGGGACAGCTATCCAGTAGAGTTTGAAGTCTCCGCACCGGCACTTTCCGCCTCCCTGCAACCCGACACAGCGCAAGAACTCACCTATACAGTGCAGCCCAAAAATCGGGGCGAGTACCAGTGGGGCGACATACAAGTGCGGCAGCTTGGCCCTTGGGGGCTGGCTTGGGACGACTGGAAAATCCCAGCCGGTCAAAAAGTAGCGGTTTATCCGGATTTGCTAGGATTGCGGGCGCTCGCGATTCGCCTGACGCTGCTGTCAACCGGCAATACGCCCCAAGCTCGCCGTTTCGGTATGGGAACTGAATTTGCGGAGTTGAGGGAATACAGTGCCGGTGACGATCCTCGCCTGATTGACTGGAAAGCCACATCGCGCCGGTCGGAGGCGTTTGGGAGAACACCGCTGCAGGTGCGAGTGCTGGAACCGGAACAGGAACAAACGTTAATGATTTTACTGGATCGGGGGCGTTTGATGACGGCGCGGGTGCAGGGGTTGAAACGGTTTGACTGGGGGTTGAATGCAACTTTGGCGCTCGCTTTAGCTGGGTTGAATCGGGGAGATCGCGTGGGGGTTGGGGTGTTTGACCGGGAAGTGACCGCCTGGATTCCGCCAGAACGGGGTCAGCACCATCTCAACCGGCTCATTGAGCGACTGATGCCAATTCAGCCGGTGTTATTAGAGCCTGATTATATGGGTGCGGTAACAACTCTAGTGAAGCAGCAAACTCGCCGGTCGCTAGTTGTATTGATTACAGATATTGTTGATAGCACCGCTTCCTCGGAACTCCTCGCCGCCTTGGGACGACTGACGCCGCGCTACCTGCCATTTTGCGTCACTCTCCGCGACCCGCAAGTTGACACTCTCGCTCACACGTCTGTCCCGGTTTCTAACGATAAAAAGGGAGAGATATCAGCTGCGTACACCCGCGCTGTGGCTTTAGATTTACTTTCACAGCGCCAGGTTGCTTTCGCTCAGCTGAAGCAAAAAGGCGTGCTCGTACTCGATGCGCCGACGAATCAAATTAGCACCCAGCTTGTTGACAGGTATCTGCAGCTGAAAGCGCGGAATCAGTTGTAGCGTTCCGCCTGACCGCACCCCTTATTTGTGTGTTCAAATTGATAAAGCGTTTCTCAACTAGCTATAGCGGTTCTCAATTGGATGAGTCTCTTGTAGAGACGC
>CAZJNL010001180.1:0-2188 GCA_964546515.1 uncultured Oscillatoria sp. | reverse complement strand
GTTTCCCCCCTTTTTAAGCGCTTCCCCTTTTGTTAAGGGGGGGCACGGCGGGATCTGGGGGTTTGGGGGGGCTCGCGATCTGTACCTCACTCAGTTGGAATCTGCTATTGTTGCGAACACCGGCACCCCACCTGTCTGCCGGCAGACCGCAGCAGTAGGGTGCGTTATTAAAACGCTACATTTAAATTGACAGGCAATCTGAGGCAGAACTGCAACTCGCCTCTGACATCAGCATCGGAGGGATGCCCAGCACCGCGCAGGGGAAATTAGGGCCCAGCTCGCGGACAATGGGATGATTGGCGTCGCTACAGCCCAGGAACAGTAAAACCGCCGATTCCGATTCCACAACTTTTCTCAGTTCGGCAGCAAGGCAACCAAACCGGAGGTGAGCTTTGAAGGCACCCCGCCACTCTTCAGCCAGACAGCGAGCTTGCCACAAGATGCGGTCGGCTTGCTCGAACGGATGAGTTGGGGAGAACATTGTCTTAAAGCTTTGCCGGTCTGCCGGTGTCAGCCGCCGGCTTGTTGCTAGCGCTGTATAGGTTGGTTGAGTTAAAACAGGTGTGGTATACTTTAAAGCCTCAGATGATTCCGACAGCTCCAGCTGGCTATAATGGATTGATGGGCTGTTCGTATCTTTCGCCGCCTTCAAGACCTGCGGACAGTGACTGCTTTGAGTTTCACCGACAACGTAGACGACTTGAACGGTGACTTGCCGGTGGGTGGCTAAACGAGTTTGATGGGCCATCCACAGGGTTATATCTAGAGCTGTTTGACTGCTGGGGGAGCTGTTATAGCCTACGACGAAGTTGACTGATTTGGTAAAGTTAGCCCCATCACAAGCGGGTGCAGCCGGCTCGGGCAGCAACACCATTCGCTCCATTAAGTCATAGCGGCCCATTGCGCTTTCCAGACGCTCTAACATTGGCTTGATCTTCACGGCTATACACCTCTCTGAACTGAAACGGACGATCGATAAGAGGTAGGCGACCCACTCAATCACTTAACTTAACACTATTATAATCTATTCGTCTTGAGTGAAGTACCTGTCTAGAAAATCCAAGGCGTGGTTGCGGAGGTCGTAATACTCCGTGGATTCCCGCAGTTCGTGCCGGTTGCGCGGATGCGGGAAAGGCACCTCCAGAATTTCCCCAATTGTAGCAGCTGGCCCGTTCGTCATCAGGACGATCCGGTCTGACATATAGATCGCTTCATCCACATCATGGGTGATCGTCATCACAGCTTGCCTGTGACTTTCCCAGATGTCGAGCACCTGTTTCTGCAATTTGCCGCGAGTCAGGGCGTCTAGCGCCCCAAAGGGTTCATCCATCAGCAGCATCTTGGGGCGAATCGCCAAAGCGCGGGCAATCCCCACCCGCTGTTTCATGCCCCCAGAAATTTCATCTGGATACTTATCAGCTGCCGCCGTTAAGTTTACCATTGCCAAGTGATCATTGACAATGCTGATTTTTTCGGCACGGGTGGCCTTCGACCGCACTTCATCGACAGCAAGCCGGATGTTTTCGCGCACCGTCAGCCACGGGAGCAGCCCGTAGTGCTGAAACACCATCATGCGGTCTGCTCCCGGTTTGCGGATCTCTTTGCCCTCTAGCCGCACGGAGCCGGACGTCTGTTTCTCCAAACCGGCAACTATCTTGAGCAGCGTTGATTTGCCGCAGCCCGAGTGACCGATTACGGAGATAAATTCATTTTCCCCAACTGTGAGGTTGACATCCTTTAGGACGACAAATTCACCCCCATCAGCAGTAGGGTAGGACTTGACTAAGTTTTCAATCTCCAGAAATCCCGATTGGCGAACTGCTTTATCGTTTGTGCCGGATGAGAAAGAAGTGGATTTGGTCATGCGAGTCTCCTAGAATAGTTTTCACTCAGGTGCGCCAGAGCGCACCTCACTGTTAAGACATGTAGAACGATTGAGGCCGGTTGGCTCTGATTTCAAAACTCTTGAGATAGCCGGCAGGGTCACTGGGGTCAAAGGCTTTTTTATCTATAAATACCTCTGCCGGTTCAACTTTGTAATCCTCCTGGGGGCACTCGATACCCATTTCTGCCGCAATTTCTCGATAGAGGTCGGTTTTCCAAGCTTTGCGAGCCAACTCTTCGGCATTTTTGGGAATTTCCCGAATCTGCCCCCAGCGAGCCGCTTGAGTCATTAACCAGATACTTT
>CAZJNL010001179.1:0-2190 GCA_964546515.1 uncultured Oscillatoria sp. | reverse complement strand
GGCAGGTCGCGGCCCAATCAAGCGCTCCAGCTCATCGGCTTTACCCGCCTTGCTGATGGCGGCGTCCCAACTGACTTTGCCATCTCTGTAGTGCTTGGCGAGCGCCATTTCCATCGTCTGCATGCCCAACTTCATGCCGGTCTGGATGGCCGAGTAAATCTGCGACGTTTTAGACTCTTTGACCAAGTTGCCGATGGCTGGAGTGTTCACCAGAATTTCCTGGGCGCACACCCGTCCGCCGCCAATCTTTGGCACCAGGTTTTGGCTGCAGATGCCCACCAAAGAGTTGCCCAGCTGGGCTCGGACTTGGGATTGCTGTTGCGGGGGGAACACGTCGAGGAGCCGGTCGATTGTCCCAGCCGCCGAGTTTGTGTGCAGCGTCCCAAACACCATGTGCCCCGTTTCTGCAGCTGACACCGCCAGTGAAATCGTCTCGAAGTCCCGCATTTCCCCCACCAGAATAATGTCAGGGTCTTGGCGGAGGGCACCTTTGAGCGCATTGGAAAAGCTCTTAGTGTCTTCTCCCTTTTGCCGCTGGTGAATCAAGCACTTGATGTTCGGGTAGACGTATTCAATCGGATCTTCCACCGTCAGAATGTGTTCCGCTCGCGTCCGGTTGATCAGGTCGATGAGAGCTGCCATTGTGGTGGTCTTCCCAGAGCCGGTTTGGCCGGTCACCAAGAACATTCCTCTCGGTCTTTCGATTAGCTCCCGCAGAATCATCGGCACGCCCAGGGCGTCGGCGTTGGGAATCTTAGACGCCAAAGCTCGCAAGCAAGCCGCCCAGCATCCCCGCTCCCGGTAAACATTCACCCGGAAGCGAGACAGCCCCTTCACCCCGTAGGCGCTGTCCAGCTCCCAGTTCTGCTCCAAGTCTTTGCGCTGGTTGTTGTTGAGCATGCTGAAGATCAGCCGCTGGCACTCCTGGGCGTCCAGGATTTCGCCGAATTGCGGCTGGGGGGTGAGTTTGCCGGAGATGCGGAAGAAGACAGGCGCACCCGCCTGGATGTGCATGTCCGATCCGCCCTGCTCGATCAGGGATTCCATTACGTCTTCAATTACGAATGACTTTTTTTGTTCCATCGTCTTCCCCAATGCGTTCGGTAGTTATAGATAAATTTAGCTAAAGTTCTCAGGTCTAGAAAGACTCACTCGTCAGTGAGAGCTGGAAACTGGAGATTGGCAAGCGAGTCAGGAGCGGGCAGTCAGGAAGAATCAGCAGCCGCGACGCCCCCAATGAAAGCCCTCCCTCAGTCTTGGAATCGAGGCGTCATGCAGTACGGGCAGTCCAGCCACTCCTGCAGCAAGCCGGCACTGCAAACTTTACAAGTCAGGCCAACCTTGCGCTTCGCTTTCAGTTCCGCTTCTATGCCGGAATCGGTAAAGGTAACCCGATCCACTTCTTCAAAGGTGGTGTAGCCCTGGCGCACCAAGTTTAAGCTGTACCCCAGCAGCGTCACCATGCCTTCTTCGATCGCCGCTTCCCGGATCTGCTCGGTGGGAGCGCCTTGAGAGATTAGGATTTGCAGCCGCTCGCTATTTCGCAGCACTTCATAAACCCCGACGCGCCCCTTGTAGCCCCCGCCGTTGCATTTCGGGCACAAACTGCCCGCTTCCTTACGCGCCGCCCTTTCTGATGGGGGAACGGTGCCGGCTTTATAGAATGTCACCCCAGATCCCAGCTCGCGAGAAGCCGACAGCCCGTACCTGCCCAGATCCTCAGGGGTGGGCGTGTAGGGAGTGCGGCACTCAGAGCAAACCCGGCGCATCAAGCGCTGCGCCAGCACCCCAATCAGAGCGCCGGCCACCATGAAAGGCTCGATGCCCATTTCGTCCAAGCGGGCGATCGCCCCGGCAGCGTCGTTGGTGTGCAGCGTTGTCAGCACCAAGTGGCCCGTGAGCGCCGCTTCAATAGCCGTTTTTGCCGTTTCCTTGTCCCGCGTTTCCCCCACCAGAATCACGTCCGGGTCTTGCCGCATGAAAGCTCGCAGCAACGCGCTAAAGTCCAGCCCCTTGGCCCGAATCACCTGACACTGGGTAATCCCCGGCAAGGCGTACTCGATTGGGTCTTCTGCGGTGCTGATGTTTACCGCCGGATCGTTCCGTTCCGCCAGCACCGAGTACAGAGAGGTTGACTTGCCCTAGCCGGTTGGCCCGGTCACCAAAATCAGCCCGAACGGACGGCTGGCC
>CAZJNL010001178.1:0-2196 GCA_964546515.1 uncultured Oscillatoria sp. | reverse complement strand
ATATTGGTTTTGGGGGGGGGGGTTCATGGTGGTTAGGGCCTGTACTGGCGGACAGAAACCCAGATACTCTAGATATAACGGTGAAATCAACAAGTCGGGTTTAACTATCAATCAACTGCTGAACCAAACATGGCCAATTCGATAGATGACATTGCCAGACAGGCTCGCCAGGGAAGCGTTGCGGCGATTATTCAAATCCTCAATGAAAAACTCGCACACTGCGGTGTCAGAACCAGAGCCGTTTTGGACAATGGGGTGTTGCAACTGCTGTGCGAGGCTCACAAGGTGGAACAGTTGGAACAATCTACCTTGGTCGAACGCATCCGGCAGATTCTAGAGTCACTGGCACCGCCAAATATTCGTCGAGTTAAGATCAACAGCCGGCTTGTCCGAGAACAGCAGTTACTCTGGCTCGAAGAAATTAGTCGCAACCCTGAAAAACAGCTGCTCTGGTTCCAAGAAATCACCCTGGCCAAGCCCAACATCTTCAAGCGGCTGGCAGAAAATATCAAAAACCTGAGCGCTAAACCCGATGAGCGACCTCTGCCTCTGCCAGCAGCAGCTTCTTCTTCGCATTCTTCTTCTTCTTCTTCTTTGAGTTTGGAGCGCGAGCAGCGCCAATTCTGGCGAGGCATGATGGTGGGCGGTGCCGGCTTGGGCTTGTTAATGTTGGTTTTGGGCTTGGCTGTCTCTAATTCCCTTGGTCTGAAACTGGGCAACCAGATACAAGCGCTAAAGCCTGCTCCTCTCGCTGAGCCCTCCCCCAAGCTAGACCAGTTTGTAGAGGCGGTGCGACTGGCTCAGCAAGCTGACGCCGCCGGAAAAACAGCCAAATCTCGCGCTGATTGGCTGGCTATCGCTGCCAAGTGGCAGCAAGCTGCGGATCTGATGGCTGCCGTACCGAAGAGCGATAGCCGCTACAAGACGGCTCAGGACAGGAGAAAGGTCTACCGTGAAAATAGTCAAAAGACTCAAAAGCAAGCCGAGAAAAGGGGCTCCTAGCTTGTAGCAGCGAACAAAGGGGCTGCCACCGGCCTTGTCCCACCCCTTGACTTCAAGGCCCCCACGATAGCCGTAACATAAGTTCCCAGCATCCGGCAGGGATCTAACTCTCACCCCCCCCTAAATACTAATATAAAATCCGGCTATACGCTATTTTATTCGCCCAATCGGATTTGATATAAAGTCCTGAGTGCTCTGCGGCAAAAGAGCAGGACGCTCAGAGCCGGTTGCGCGGTTCACCGGCAGGGGCACTTGCTCCGACATCAGTGCAAGTCTGCCTCCCAGATACCGATATAGATCCGCTGGCGCTCGTCCCGCGAAATCACACCCTTTAGGGACTCCACAGTCCAGGTGTACCGGCTGGACTCTCGCTGATGCACCTGCTGCAACCCCCGCTGGATTTCCTCGTTCATCCGGCAACCTAACATGCTATTGAGCGTCACCAGGATCTGCCGGGAGTCCACCGAGTCGGCAAAGGATGCCTCCGTTTGGCGCAGCCTCTGTGAGTCCTTGTCAAATAGAAAACCCAAGCTAACCCGGTTTGGTATTAAGTCATAAACCATTGCACTGGTATTTGGCCAATAGCCTGAGAGAATTCGGCTGGGGACGCCGAACATGCGGCGGACAAGACTTCTAGGTGTCCCTGGCTGAAATCCTGGTATCCCCACTCCGATTGGCACTTTCCGGCACTCACTGTCGAGAATCCTCTCGAGTCTTGCGTCCTGGTGTGTTAAAATCAGCTCAGTGAGGGAATATCCCAGCGGTTTATCGAGGCGCTTCGAGGAGAGGGAATAAATTTCATTTCCCCGCAGGGTTTCTGACAGCAATTCGGAAGGCTGCGGGACTTGGGAAAGTCCGCTGAGGAAAAAACTGATACCGAGAGAAGCTCTGAGCGCTATCATTGGTGAATCTCTTAGGAATAGGCGTTGCCGGTTTTTAGCTTTCTACAGTAATGCACCCTCTGACAATCCTTTATTCCGACGGGTGCCGCTAGCGATGCCGACTTCTGGCACAGGCTAAGTCCTACCGCTGTCAGCGTCGCTTTACCCAATTTCCAGTATATCTTAAATTGAGCGTTTCAGAACATTTGTAAAGACTTTCGCAGGCGTTCACCGGCTTTGCCAAAGGACTGCCCCTCTCTGCGGGGTGGCCACTGCCCAAGTTTGTAGTTGGGCTTTAGCCCAAAAGGAAAGT
>CAZJNL010001177.1:0-2197 GCA_964546515.1 uncultured Oscillatoria sp. | reverse complement strand
CAACCTACCCACAAAAGAAGACGTAGGGTAAAACCCCCTATCAATTCGCCAACAGTCTCTTTCCAATCGCCGGGCACCTTTACTGCAAAAACGGGATAATACCCTTTACAAGCCGCCGTATTTTCTATCTCAATCCTCGCCCAACCCTCTCTGCCGGAAAGTACACTCTCATAATGAAAATCAGCCCAAAGTAGGGTGCCTTCCCCGTTCCCAAGGGGAGCGCACTCTATTACTTGGCTGTCTGATTTATTAACGTTCCATATGGCATCCTTGTTTGCTAGCAACAGTACAGAACTCACAAACATCATTATAGCGCTTGCCACCGGCAACAAGAGCGTAAGAAACCGGGTTTCTTAAAGAAACCCAGTTTCTGGATATAAACTAACCGGCAGCCAACCTTTCCGCAAAGCCCGCCGTCTTCGCACAAACTTCCACCGCTTTATCATAAGCTTTCTCAAACAGCGCCTCCGCCTCCTCATAGCGCTGTAACTTCGACATCGCCATGCCCTTCATTTCCAGAATGTGAAGCGAACCCATGCCATTCGGGAAAATAGCCAGCGACTGATTGTAAACCCCAATCGCTTCCTCATACAGTTGCAACTCGAACAGCAGCGCACCCTTGGCATTTAGCGCCTGGTAGCGAGAAATCGGATTAGCGCTAAACTCAATCGCTTTATTACAAGATGCGATCGCCTCTGCGTAGCGCCGCAGCTGCCGCATCGCCTCACCTCGCTGCTGCCACACATAACAGGCATTCGGTTTCAGCTGCAAGGCTCGCTCGTAAGCTGCGATCGCCTCTTCATAACGCTTCGCCGCCAGCAACCGATTGCCCTCCTGACTGCAAGCCTCAAAGTCATTCAGCCCAGATGCACCGGCTCTCTCAGCTGGCGGTGACAGTCGGCGTAGTGGTGCCTCTTCGGGATGGTGGGCGACTGCCGGCACCGAGGGTTGCTCCACCGCCAGCACCTCCTCAGAACATTCCTGACGCAGGCACTTGGAGTCGGGCACAGCCCAAAACCTATTGGCGATTCCCGCCCTAGTAGCTTGCAAGCTTGACATATCAGTCTCCCGAACACGAGCGTTATTTTTTCAGAAATTCCCCATGACTCAGGGAGATTTCTTTTTCTGCGCGAATACTCTACACCCTTGTTTTGTAATTTAATAGTAGTTATTGTAACAATTCCGGTTAAAAATTCTTCCCCAAAAAGTTAAATTTTAATTAAACCTCAAACCGGCACACACAACTGCCACTCTCTTGCGGGACACCCCTGGATCGGGAGCATGTCACTTTTGCTAGTTTCCAGGCTCTAGATACTGCGACAGACTTTCGCCCGCCTGCATGCGCGGGCTAATTGATGTAGAGACGCGACATGTCGCGTCTCTACAAGATCCCGGATTCAAAATTGACATGCAGCCCTGGCTCTCTGTGGCCATCCAGAAACATTAAAATAATCTTATAAAAAACGCAGTTATCCAAATTTTGTGTACGGTTTGCCGCGAACATTTGAGCCGGTTGCGCCGCCCAGATGTTGGGCTTGGCGTTCGCGAATCAACACTCCTGGAACTGGAACCGGCACCGTTAACTGAGATGTTATAACATCTTTACAAGAGCTTCCCTGTGAGCGCGAAGACTCCACCCCACTCTGACTCTGGCGAGCTGCAATTCTGCTGTGCCATACGCCTTGTGCGTCAAGCTTCACCCCCCAACCCCCAGCTTCCCGGGCGGGCACAAGCCCAGCCCCTACTGTCCGGGAATATAAAGGAGGCACAGAGGGGAGTCAGGCGAATCCGGCCTGATGAAAAATCCTGGCAGATTGTAAAATAACATTACAAACATTTTCAAAATATTTAGAAATCTTCTACAACTGAATCAGAGCCTCTTGTAAAACCAATATTGCCAGGAATCACATACATGGATAAACTCTCAAAGTATCGTTTAGTCTGCACCCTCACCTTTGGCGATATCTACGGTCAAATCATCATTTGGCTAATCGTCATCTTCCTCAGCCTAGCCTCAGCACTAGCCCTGTGGAGCAGCGCTCGCCAAATCTACGCCTTGGCCACCTTTGGCCTCATCCTCGTCCTGTCTCTGCCCTTCCTGCTGTTTGCCTTCGTCACCACCCTGCTCAACCACATCGAGTTCCTTCCCATAGAGACAGCAGACAAACCCCAGCCAACCGGCAGCGTGCCCAGCCAG
>CAZJNL010001176.1:0-2199 GCA_964546515.1 uncultured Oscillatoria sp. | reverse complement strand
AAAAAAGGAGACTTCATCCGCAACCGCAGCAGCGAAGCGCTGACAATCCTCTCAATATCTGGTGCCAGTTTCATATTAAATCTCCTCTCCTCTCAATCCTTCCCTTGGCGCTCCTTCCCGGGGGCGGTTCAAATAAAATCCTTCCATTTTACAGCCCCACCAACCCCTGAAAATCCTTCATAAAACCTTTGAGTTGCTCATTCTGCTGCACCAGCCCAGCCAAAGCTCCCATTTGCCCTTTCAGCCGCATCTGGCGGAACAAATCTACGGCGAATAGCTGCACCCACTCAGCAGTCGCCACCTCAGAGATCCAGCTGAAAGCATTATAAGCTTGGGTGGCGTCACCGGCTCGCACCGCCAAGCCAATCGTGGTGGCGTAGCGCACGGAAGGCTCAGAGGGAAAGCGAATCGTATCGCCTTTGCCCATAAAAATGCGAGTCAAGTCGGGCAAATTCTGGTAAAGCTTGACAAAAGCGTCAAATTCTGATTCTACTTCCAGACCTACTGCGGGAGCAATGCTCAGCCCAGCTTTGTGCAGGTGGCTGGCCATCACCCAGGAGCGGGGGGAGGGCCAAGCGGGCTGCTGGTGGTCGAGTTTGTGCAGCAGGTTGGTGCGAAAGGAGAGGAAGGCGATGATTTGCTCGTGGACTTTGGTAGCGAGAGCGTAGGCTTTGAAGCTGTCGAAATCTGGCTCGACTTGCAGGTGCAAAAAGCGGTTGGCGAGGGGGGAGGGCATGTCAAAAACGGCGGCGCGATCTTCTTTGCGGTTGCCGGCTGCCCAAACGTACCAGCCGGGGGGAACTTCGTAGGAGCCAACGCGCCGGTCGAGGATTAATTGTTGGGCAACTCCTTGCATGGCCGGTGGGGCCATATTGAGTTCGTCGAGAAACAGAATGCCTTTGCCATTTCGGGGGAGGAATTCCGGGGGATACCACTTGGAAATGCCATTTTCGGCCACCGGCAAACCGCGCAAGTCAGTGGGAGCCAGCTGAGACAGGCGCACGTCGGTGAAGTCGATTTTATGTTTGCGGGTGACTTGGGCGACGATGCTGGATTTGCCAATGCCGGGGGGTCCCCAAATCATGGTGCTGATTTGCAGGTTTTTGCTGACTAGGCTGTTGAGGTAAGCTTTCAGGGCGGCGGGAGTCATGGCATTTTAGATTGGGGATGGGAGAGTTGAGGTTGAGGAAAGCCTTTGGACCGGGCATTTTCCGGCTCAAAAAAGCAGGCTGAACTCTCCCCAAATGGTATTATGCCTCGTTTTGGCAATTTTGTAACGGGACTTACGCACAACTATGAAAGAAACCGGGTTTCTGGTTCGCAAGGGCTGAAAGTCAAGACTGCTGGTTCAGAAACCCGGTTTCTGCGCAAGTCCTATGTAAATTCGCTCGGGCAGCGGCGCGGACAAGGCGGTTGGCGTCGCCGGCCAATCTTTTGAGCGTGTCGGGTGGGGTATTGGGGTGGTGCGCCACAGCATAGCGCTCCCACCACCACAGTGACCGGCTGTGTTCTGCCAGGAAGTTACAGGGAACTTGGGGGTGCAGAAGAATAAAGAGCCGGCTATATTGAGGTGAGCTATATTTAGGAGTAGAATCTTTTGGGTAATATTGGAGTACCACTGGCAGTCCGTCAGGTTTTTTAGCCAAGTACCGCCCCACTGCAATTTGCAGAATACTCTCTTCGGGATCGCCTAATAGCTGCTCCAGGACGCTGACAGGCGTGTTGGGATTTGAGGCTATCTCCCTGCGAATATACAGATCCTGAGCTTTCGCCAACTTCATAAGCAGGCTGACGGACTTGTTGGGATTTGAGGCAACGTTCCTGCGAACTTCCGAATCACTATCTTCCGCCAACCGCATAAGGACGCTAACCGGCGCATTGGGATTTTTGGCAACCTCCCTACGAACTTCCGAATCACTATCTTTCGCCAACTGCATAAGGACGCTAACCGGCGCATTGGGATTTTTGGCAACCTCCCTGCGAACTTCCAAATCACTATCTTCCGCCAACTGCTTAAGGACGCTGACCGGCGCATTGGGATTTGCGGCAACGTTCCTGCGAACTTCCGAATCACTATCTTCCGCCAACCACTCCAGGACGCTGACCGGCGTATTGGGATTTGCGGCAACGTTCCTGCGAACTAACGAATCACTATCTTCCGCCAACCGCTCCAGGACGCTGACCGGCGTGTTGGGATTT
>CAZJNL010001175.1:0-2199 GCA_964546515.1 uncultured Oscillatoria sp. | reverse complement strand
AAATTATTTGTAATAAACCGCCACAGGACGCGGCGGCTTCCCCGATGGCTGGAACGCCCAGGAAAGAAAAGAGAGAGAATTTCACAGAGCGTTTAGAACTGCTATAGAGCTATCGCACTCAGCTAGGGGAGTTTTCTGAGGGCTGGCGGGGACGGTTTTTTGCGGTATTGGCTTTAGATAAATTCGGCTTGAGCAGCAGGCTGACTCCAATTGCCCAGGCTACCGAAACCATCCAGCCGGCTAGAATGTCACTGGGAAAGTGAACTCCCAGATACAGGCGCGTCCAGGCAATAGCTACTGCGAATACGCTCCCGAAAATTACAGTCAACCAACACCATCTGCTCCCCCAAGTTAAAATTACCAAAGCGGCTACCAGGGTCATGCTCGACATGGCGTGACCGCTGGGAAATGCATAATCCGACGGGTGTGGGTAGAATGACTCCCACAGGTGAGGGCGCACTCGATGCATTACTAATTTTACGTTTTGGTTGATGATGGTGCTTCCCTGCTGGGTGACGATCCAGTACGCAAGCGATCGCCACCGCCGGCGCAGAAACAGCACCAGCGCTACCGCAGCGATTAGCGGAAACATACCTTGAAACTGTCCAAAGTTAGTCAGCGTCGCTGCAAAAGCATTCAGTTGCGGCTGTTCTCTGGCGTGAATTGCCTGCAGTACGGACAGCTCCCAGGGAAAGCCGCCTCGATTTTTCCGCACTTCTAGTGCCAGCAGCTCAAACACCTGCAACGGTAAATAAACTCCTATCAATAGCGTCAGGAGTGAGCGCCAGCGAGCGAGGATCAGCTCCTTGAAAAAGCCAGTTAAAGACTGAATAGGTTGCCCGAAATTGGATTTAGACATTCACCAAGCCAAACGAGATTTGGCGCACTTTTTGAGATGGGCGGGAATAGAACCAGACGAGGTTCCCAAAGACCGAATTTGCCGGCTCTAACCGGCAACTTGTGCCAACAACCATCATAGCCATCCCAGCCGGCGCTCGCAAGCTAGTGGCTCTCCCGGTGCTGGGACGAACCGGCTCCTGGCTCTAGCGGAAGCCACAGACGGAAAATCCCCAGCACAGAAGTGGGGAATTGATATCTCGCACCGGCTAATCGCCCCACCCCCTTTTCCCCCTCCCGGTTTTGGACAGGCGAGACGCCTGTCCTACGTCTAGTCGGCGCAGCGCCGCAGCCGGTGGAAAACGGACAGGCGAGACGCCTGTCCTAGGTCTCGTCGGCGCAGCGCGGTTGCCGGTGGAAAACGGGCATAAAAACTCAAAAATTTGTAAAAAGCTGTTTTTAGCTGCAATTAGCTTGAATTTTTAGCTTTTTTCTGACTCAGCTTCGCGCTAGCCTCGTTAAAGAATTTTAGACTCACCGCCAGGAGCCACTAGCCTAAATTCCTACTTCTACCAGGTAACTTTTGCTCAGCATTTCCGGTAAAATACGGTAAGTCGAGCGGAATAGTGAATTTACCAGGTCAAGGCCAAAAAAGTCAAGAGCGAGCCCCCGCTTGCGGGACATGTACCCTAGCAGTTCCAACAGGCTGCAGGAGAGGGCTTCTAGCCGGCTAGCTCACCGCAGCCGGAAAGCCAAAAGTAACTCCCTGTTTTAGCTCACCGCACTTTAATACCCTGTATCAGGACAGTAACATGGACTATTTATTCCTCCCCCTCCTCAGCTTTTTAGTTGGCATCATCGTTGGTTTAACGGGAATCGGCGGGGCGTCTCTCATCACCCCTATGTTGATTTTTGTGTTCCAGGTTCCGCCTTCGATTGCTGTTAGTTCTGATGTGGTGGCTGCCACATTGATGAAGGTTATTGGCGGCTTCAAGCACTGGCGGCAGCAAACGCTTGACACGCAAATTGTCAAATGGCTGGCGTTGGGGAGTGTTCCCGGATCGCTGACTGGGGTGGGGATTTTATCCTTGATTAAGCAGACTGGGAATCTCAACCTGGATGGCATCCTGATCCGCTCGATTGGGGTGGTGATGCTGCTTGTCGCCTTGTCGGCGCTCGCACAATTGTTGCTGAAGGCTTTTCTGCCGGAGTTGAATTTACCCGAGCCGCCTAAGTTTGACTTAAAAACTAAGTTGGGTCGCCTTCTGACGCTGAGTGTGGGAGCGATTTTAGGCTGTGTGGTGGGCTTGACTAGCGTGTCTTCCGGTTCGATGTTCGCACTGGTGCTGATTGCCTTTTTCC
>CAZJNL010001174.1:0-2200 GCA_964546515.1 uncultured Oscillatoria sp. | reverse complement strand
GAGACGCGATAAATCGCGTCTCTACAAGAGACTCATCAAATTGAGAACCGCTATAATACCTTAAATTCCTTAAACTAATATCTTTCTTCTTTCTTGGCGCTCTTGGCGTCTATGGCGGTTCAAAATAAATTAATCATTCTCAGCAGATAGAGGTACAATGGGCTGTGTGTTAGGAATAGATGGCGGCGGAAGCAAAACCGTTTGCCTCCTGATGGACGAAACTGGACAAATTCTGGGGCGAGGCGAGTCGGGAGCCTCGAATTACCAGACAGTGGGAATAGAGACAGCCGGCAACTCAATTGCCAACGCCATCGCACAGGCGGCGGCTAGCTCAGCTGGGGTGAGCGTGTCGGCGATTTGCCTGGGGCTTGCCGGCGTGGGGCGTCCTGAGGATATTAGAATTGTAGAAGGTTTGGCGCAACAGTTGCAGGCGAGGGCGGACTTGCCGGTGAGGTGGGCACTGCAGCCGGCTGGTGTGGTAATCTGCAATGACTGCATAATAGCCTTAGCTGGCGGAGTGGGCAAGCCGGTGGGAATTGTAGCGATTGCCGGCACCGGCTCTATTGCTTACGGGCAAAACCGCCAGGGAGAGACGAAGCGAGCCGGTGGCTGGGGCTATATTTTGGGAGACGAAGGTAGCGGTTATGATATCGCTTTGCGCGGATTGCGAGCGGCGGTGCGCTCTTTTGACGGGCGTTTGGGGGCGACGATTCTGACGGATTTAATTGTACAGCATCTCGGTGTGAAAAGCGCGGAAGATTTGGTGGAAGTGGTTTACCGGCGCGGGTGGGGTGCCAGAGAGATTGCCGGTTTAGCGCCGCTGGTGGGGAAGGCGGCGGATGCCGGTGATGCGGTGGCGAGTGGGATTATTGACAGTGCCGCTGAGGAGTTAGTCGAGGCGGTGCGGGCGGTGATGGGGGGGATTTTTCAGGCGGATGAAGGGTTTGAAGTGGTGACGACAGGTGGGGCGTGGCAGATTTCGGGTTCTTTGCGCGATCGCTTTGCGGCAACGCTTGCTGCGAAAGCCCCCGCCGCTAAGATAATTAGGCCGCGATACGAGCCGGCAAAGGGTGCCGGTTTGCTGGCGCTGAGGGCGATTGACAAGGTTGAGTGGGAAATTTGAAGGGGTGGGCGGGGTCGAATAAAATTTTTCACCTATAGCAAAAATAGTCGCGCTCATGCTGTTTCTTCCAGGTATTGCCTGCTGGGGCGTGCCGCAATAGCGCTGTGAAACTAGCGACTGCCCCTTGACAAATACCTGCCTTTTATGGTAAGAAAACATCTGTGCATCTCTCACAGATATCTCAAATAAACTCGCCCCCCACACCGGCAGTAGGAACGGGTTTTGGGGGCGGGTTTTGGGGGTGGGGGCGGGTTGATCACACTCCTGAGCTGTGTTACTAAGTTTCGGGTGAACCCGCCCCTACAAGATACAATCAGAGCAATCGGCTCTGATGTGAGGCGCTTTTCACCGGCTATCTTTACAAAACAATCGCAACGGCGTTCTCCCACCTGCTGTCCTGAAAAATCACCTCACTATTCGTAAAATGTGCCATCACAGGACGTATGGAGCCACAAAAATGCCGGAAAATCGGATTAGCGCCAGTCTCTCTCAAGCGGATCGCGAGGCGGTAATGGCAGCCATTGCGACGATTCGGGAAAAGTTACCGTTTTTGATTGACTTGACGCCAGATGAAAGGCGAACCCTGCCCAAAATGGGGGATAAGAGTCGGGCGTTTGTCAGCAAAGCGCTGGAAGTGGCAGCGCAAAATCCTGACATTCTGCCGAGAGCCTTTGATGTGGAGGAAATGCGGCGCGACGTGCAGCTGTTTGAGGCGCTGTATCCGGTGGTGCAAGCGCTGACGCAGCTGCACGAGCTAGTGGAAGATACCTATATGGAGGTGGGGAGTGAGGCGTATGCGGCGGCTCTATCAGTGTATACCTATGCCAAAGCCGGCGGGAAAGTGAGTGGTTTGGATAGCATTATTGACGATCTGGGGCGGCGGTTCTCCCGCAAACCCCCGAAAGCCCAGCCGCCGGTTTAGGGGAGGTGTGACTTGTAGAGAGGCGACATCAGGCATCTCTGCCGGCTGATGGAGCTCTGAGCTCGACTGATGGAGTTCAGAGCTCGAACGATGGAGCTCGAAGCTCGAACGATGGAGCTCCAAGCTCGACTGATGGAGCTCCAAGCTCGAACGAT
>CAZJNL010001173.1:0-2201 GCA_964546515.1 uncultured Oscillatoria sp. | reverse complement strand
AATTGAGATATAGCTTTTCTCAAGTCAGTGAGATACAGAAAAACCGGGTTTCTTTAAGAAACCCGGTTTCTAAGACGCACTTCATACAATTGAGAGCCGGTCTGGCTGGCTATCGTCAAACTGAGAAGCGCTATAATTGAACAAGACTCCTTTAGCCGGTCAGTAAGAGGTAGATAGAAAAGGGGCGATAACAATGACGCTATTATCTAGCTTTGACGCGGTTTTAGAAAGTGTGGAAGCCCTGTCAGTAGAGGAGCAAGAAGCTCTTCTTGACTTGGTTCGGCGGCGACTGGTGGAACGGCGGAGATCGGAAATTGCAGCGAACATTGCCAGAGCGCAGGAAGAGTATCAATCTGGAAAGATGAGCTGGGGGACTGTTGATGAGTTGATGGCTGAATTGAGAGGAGAATGAAGACTCTAGTTTTAGCGTCCTCCTTTTAGCGGGCTTTCAAATCTGCGGTGCGCCTGCGTCCAGAATTACAGCAGCAGATTGAAGAAAGGCTGAGACTTCTAGCAGCCGATCCATGAGACTGTTGGCGAATCCGTGAAGGGTTATATCTCATTTCGCTGGGAAGTCAAGAACGGCGTTGCATTGGCGAAGCGAAATATCGGGCGGGGTCGTAAATATCCTCGCGCCAATGCTAGCTGCTGTAGGCGTTAGCCGTGATCAAGAGCGCATGCAGCCGCAACGCTAACGCCCCTACAAAGTATCCTGTAGGGGCGTTAGCGCAAGCGGCTGCGCTAACGCCCTTCCCCTCTACCTGTAGACAAACCGAAAAACCTGCCCCCAAAAGGGGGCATAGAGTCGGGTAAGCCCCCATATCAATTCGCCAACAGTCTCATCCATTTGACCGCACCGGCATGAGTGGCAAATATTTGCCGGCGAGACAGGGTTCAAGGTTTCTGCCGGCTTTTCGGGCGGGATTGCCGGCAATCTGGCGTGCCGGCAAAATTGGGGATTGCAGTAGAGACGCGATCAAATGCCGGCTACCTGGCGGCTTCAGTCAGGATGGCTTCGATGCCGGGCAAGCAACTGCTCTAGTTGCCGGCGCTTCTCGGCGATCCAGACTTTTTCAGCCTCAGATTGCTCTAGCCTTTCCTGATGCAATAGTTCCGCCTGCTCTAAAAGGTCTTCAGAAAGCGATATGGATTGCTCGATGATGTTGGCTGCTGTTTCAATTCGACTCTCGAAGACAGATTCAATTCCTTCGAGGATTTTTGCCAAAATGTTTTCCAGTGAATCGCCAAATTTTTCAAAGCCTAACTCAAAGACTTTTTGCTTGATCTGATCGTGGATGCCATCAACATCGAGCAATCCCAACCCAAAGGAACCCGCAGCAGCGGCTAAACCGCCCAAAATTACGGGAATAATACCCAAGGGCGTCAAGAACACTAACGCAGCAGTAACTAATCCACCAGCTCCCACACCACCAACGAACCCGCCAGCACCACTTATACCTGAGTTAATGGAGGAAGCGATACCTAGCTCACCTGTACCCATTTGATTGGATTGTTTGGATCAACTTGTGGCCCATGCGGTCGGCGCTACAGTCAACAACAGCCCTCTATCGCCGCTAGTGTCTCCCATGCAGTTCGTCATGGGTGGCATGGAGATGTACCGGATGCACAGAGGATTTCAAGCCGTGCAATCCAGCTTAGGAGTGCTGCAAGCCACTACAGCAGTCATAGGTGTGGGCGTGGCTGCCGGTGTGGGGCTGTCAGCGGTGAACCTCTACCAGACGATAAAACTGAGAAAAGCGGTAGAAAGGCTGGAAGTCAAAATAGAGAACGGCTTCATTGACTTAAAGCAAGCCTTGCGAGAGCAGGGCGCAGAAGTTAAGGAACTGATTGAGCGGGTTTCCCAAGACATGAAGTTCGAGCAGCACCGCAGAAGTGATCGTGCGGGCTTATGGATTGTTCGCTAAGGCGCTAGACAGGCTCCACTCAGCACTGAAATTAAAAGATATCAACCGCAGAAATTCCGAAATTGATGCCGCGCGGGGGATGCTGTTTGAGGCTTTAGCAGACTGCACCAATCCGCACCTCCTGGAAGAAACCTGCTCGGCTGGACATCTGCGCCGGCTGGAATGCGCTTGGGCGATTGAGCAGACAATTGCTGCTACCTATCAGGTGCAAAATGAGTTGGGCGCAGCCAGCGACCGGCTCGCCCAACTCCAACACACAATCCGTCAAAATTCCCT
>CAZJNL010001172.1:0-2204 GCA_964546515.1 uncultured Oscillatoria sp. | reverse complement strand
GTGGGCGTCGAAGCAACCCTTTTCGCCCTACTGATGTCCCTGATCAATCTCGCACAATTCCTCTCCCACGAAACAGGCGCAGCCATGACCCACTGGCTGGGCATCACAGAAACCAACTTTGACAAACTCTGGCTGCTAGTCCTGATTGCCAACCTCTCCACCCTCCTGCACCTGGCCTTCCTCGGCTGGGTGCCCGAAGAAAGCGCCCAAAGCGAAGGCCAAGCCGCCATCCCAAAATCCCTGCCCGTCTTAGAACCCGAACCCAGCAACTCCAACCCCCCAGGGCAGCATCTTGCCCCAGACTTCCTCCCCGAAATGGTGCCAATAGCCGCTTTAGCCGAAAAGCGAACACCTGAAAGCCGGTAAACGTAAACTTTCGTCACATTTTAGGGTGAGCCTTATTGCTCACCCTCTTTTGTTGTGGCACATTTGTAGCGGGCGCAATAATAGGCAGCTCGCCACTCTCGCGAACTTTAAAAAATATTAAGACAGTGCCATGCAGGACACAAAAACTTCAAAACCCTTACCGGCAGCCCCATCTACCCCCAAACCCTACAGCCGCAACGACTGGCAAAAAGGCTACCAATCCCAACCCAACGAATACAGCTACTGGATAGACGACATAGAAGGCCAAATCCCCCCCCAACTGCACGGCACCTTCTTCCGCAACGGTCCGGGGTTGCTCGATATCAACGGCGAACGCCTGCACCACCCCTTTGATGGCGATGGCATGATCAGCACCGTCGCCTTCAATGCCGGTCGCGCCCACTTCCGCAACCGCTTCGTCCGCACAGAAGGCTTCCTAGAAGAACAGAAAGCCGGCAAAATTCTCTATCGCGGCGTCTTCGGCACCCAAAAAACCGGCGGCTGGCTGGCCAATGCCTTCGACCTGAAAATCAAAAATATTGCCAACACCAACATCATTCACTGGGGCGGCAAACTCCTCGCCCTGTGGGAAGCCGCCGAACCCTACCGGCTCGACCCCCACACCCTAGAAACCCTCGGACAAGACTACCTCAACGGCGTCTTGCAGAACGGCGACGCCTTCGCCGCCCACCCCCGGATTGACCCCAGCTGCCAGATGGATGCCGGTGCCCCCTGTTTGGTCAACTTTTCCGTCAAACCCGGACTTTCCAGCACCATCACCATCTACGAACTCAGCGCCGCCGGCAAGCTGGTGCGCCGTCACGCCCACTCAATTCCCGGCTTCGCCTTCCTGCACGACATGGCGATTACGCCCAATTACTGCATCTTCCTGCAAAATCCCGTCTCCTTCAATCCCTTGCCCTACCTGCTGGGATGGCGCAGTGCCGGTCAGTGCATCAAGCTCGTCCCCGACCAGCCCAGCAAACTTATCCTCATTCCCCGCACCGGCACCGGCGCTGTCCAAATTCTGGAAACCGAACCTTGCTTCGTCTTCCACCACGCCAACGCCTTCGAGCGAGGCGATGAAATCGTCCTCGACTCCGTTTGCTATGACTCTTTTACCGCAATAGAGCCAAACACAGACTTCCGCGAAATTGATTTTGACGCCATCCCAGCCGGAGAGTTGTGGCGCTTCCGGCTGAATCTTAAGGATAAAACCGCCAGCGGGCAGGTGCTGGAAAGCCGGTGCTGCGAGTTTCCCACCCTGCACCCGGAAAATGTGGGGAGAGCTTACCGCTATCTATATATAGGAGCAGCTCACCAGCCGGCGGGCAACGCTCCCCTGCAAGCAGTTTTGAAATTGGACTTGCAGACGGGCGACCGGCAGCTGTGGAGTGCCGCGCCGCGCGGGTTTGCCGGCGAGCCGGTGTTTGTCCCCCGTCCCGGCGGCGTCACTGAAGATGATGGCTGGCTACTATTATTAATGTATGACGCCGCCCACCACCGCTCTGATGTGGTGATTCTCGACGCCCGCGACTTGAAGAAAGGGCCGGTGGCTCGCTTGCACCTCAAGCAGCATATCCCCCACGGGCTGCACGGCAGCTTCACCCCTGAATATTTTGGCCCCCAAATCTAATCTAATAATCCTCTTGTTTCGGTTTCCCGTAATTCCTGATGCGGTAAACCGAACATACAGCCTGTGGGTATCGGCTCGCCCAAGGTGAAATCCCCTCGCTGCGGGCATTTTGGGGGGGTGACGGTTGCCGGTGTGCCTAAAACTGCACTCTTGTTTCGGTTTCCCGTAATTCCTGATGCGGTAAACCGAACATACAGCCTGT
>CAZJNL010001171.1:0-2205 GCA_964546515.1 uncultured Oscillatoria sp. | reverse complement strand
ACGTCCTGCCCCAACCCCAGGACAAAAAACTTGACCGTATTGTGATTTTCAATGTGGGCGCAAGCTTTGGCGAGACAATCGACAAACTGCGGCTCGTCATTAAACTGGCCATCTGTATAGATGATAAAAAAAGCCCCGCGATTGTTGGGCTTTCCCTGTGCCAGCCAAGTGTCCAGACATTTTTCCAGTGTTGGGCCAATGAAAGTTTTCGTCTTGGGCTGGTTCGATCTCAATAGCTTCCACACTTCCGAGGCATCCCAGATGGCAATCGGACTGGGCGCAACTTCAGGGCGGCTAAAGAAGTAAATCGAAACGCCCTCGCAAATCGTTTGTCCTGATTTTTGCCGGCGGTTATTTTGGCCCGACAGAATCGCAGCTACATCACCCTCCACCACTTCTTGCAGGTACTCGTAGCGGGTTTGGTTGCCGGTATCCGCATCCTTTCTCACCATCGATCCACTCCGGTCAATCAAAATAAAAACGTCCCGGTTATAGATAGTGGAAAACGGCAGTTCTTCCACCGGCACCTCTTTGCCCTCACCCCCCCTACCCCCCTCTCCCAAGTGGGGAGAGGGGGGAGAAATGCCGGGTGCAAAATCCGAATTCTCCCCCTCTGGATAGATCGGGACACCGGCAGCCCGACTGACTAATTCAGGCTTGTACTTGCCAAAGAGGGCGATTAACTCCGGACGTTTGCAGCGGCGTTTTTCGGGCCATTTATTGATTATACCAAATTCCTTGCAGATGTTCTGAATGTGTTTTCTGACGGTTGCTTCCGCAATCGTCAGCGCAGCCGCGATGGCGGCATCCGTCTCGCCAGCTAATAGCTTTATCAGCACTTCCTTGCGCCCATAGGTCAGCCTTTCAAAAGCTAACTCGAACTGTCTTCGATCCATGCACCATTTCCCCCCTGCTTCTAGCAGATCGCAAGCGCGGCGCACAAATGTGTGTCAGCCTCCCCACTTGTGAATCTTTTTACACAAAGCCCGCCTGTGTGAGGGACACAGTATGTTATATTTAAAGCAGGTAGCACTTCTACGGAAGGGATTCCGCAAATGGATACTTTATTCATTTCAAAAGTTGAAATGTTCCCGCAAGCCCAACTGGGCACTGTCGAAGAAGCGATTTCCTACAATCAGCGGGGACGAGTCAAGTTTGACGGAACCTGTTGGCCGGCTCGCTTCTACCATCCAAACTGCAAAGCGACTGTGCAGCCAGACGAGCCAGTATCCGTGGTTGCTATTCAAGGCATTACGCTGCTGGTGCTTCCCCTAGAGCGGGTTGCCGAGGACTATTGGCCCACCCAGATCCGGGCTCCTGATGTAGAACGCGCCCGTCGCGTCTCTTATCGAAGCCGATTCCGAGAATCCGCTGTACTGGGACGATCGTGGGCCTAAGGCGAGCGATCAACATATTAATGAGTAAATGGGTATGTTGAAGTAGGGTGCGTTCCGCCAATTCGAGTCTTGCGCACAACTGCTGCGCTCGTGCGGAACGCACCCTACCAACTAGAATTAGGGTGCGTTCCGCCAATTCCAGTCTTGCGCACAAGTGCTCAACTCGTGCGGAACGCACCCTACCAACTACAAGTAGGGTGCGTTCCGCCAATTCCAGTCTTGGGCACAAGTGCAGCGCCGGTGCGTTCCGCACCCTACCAACTAGAATTAGGGTGCGTTCCGCCAATTCCAGTCTTGCGCACAAGTGCTCAACTCGTGCGGAACGCACCCTACCAACTACAAGTAGGGTGCGTTCCGCCAATTCCAGTCCTGGGCACAAGTGCAGCGCCGGTGCGTTCCGCACCCGATTACCAACTATCGGGCACAGCGAAAGCATGAAAATCCTATGCCCCATGCCCAATGCCCCATACCCCATGCCCATTGCCCCATGCCCATTGCCCATGCCCCATGCCCCATGAGCCATGACTCTCCAACCTCGCAAACGATTCGCTCAACACTGGCTGCGCAGTGAAAAAGTGCTCGCTCAAATCATCCGTGCGGCAGAATTATCTAAAGACGATCGGGTTTTGGAAATTGGCCCGGGCACCGGCATCCTGACGCGCCGGTTATTGCCCCTGGTTTCCTCCGCTGTCGCCGTGGAAATTGACCGCGACTTGTGCCAGCACCTGGTCAAACAGCTGGGTAAAGCTGACAACTTTTTACTCCTGCAAGGGGATTTCCTCTCCCTGGATTTGGACGCCCTGCTAGC
>CAZJNL010001170.1:0-2211 GCA_964546515.1 uncultured Oscillatoria sp. | reverse complement strand
GCGAGGCAAGGCGCGGCGAAACCGCAAAAACGCAATCCGCATGGGGGCTGGCCCATGCTCCGCTAGCAGCCAAAGGATGAGGGCAACTACCAAGAGATTGCGCAGATTCAACAGTAGCACAGAGACAGCGTACATAGTGCGCAGACCACCGGTGACGAATCGGAAGATTATAGTAATAGCATAAATGCCAGCGATTAAACTGGCTTGTCTGAGAGGCAGGAGCGGTGCAAAGGGCAAAAGCCAGACTATGTATTGTGGGGAAAAAACTTTGTTGGTTGCCATAAAGGTGAGCAGCGCCGCCGTGGTGTACGCTACCAGACTCTCAAAAGAAATTTTGCCAGTGATGGCACGCTCTTCCTGAAAGCGGATCAGGCAACTCGCCCACACCACTCCCAAGGTCAGGACACACACAAAAGGCAGCCACTTCAGAACGCTATCTGCTAGGGGTGTGACGAGGTGAGCGGCACCGTAGTTTATGACTGTGCTGACTTTTGTTAATCCCAGCACATGGCCCAAGCTAATTATACCAGCAGGGAGGCTCTCAATCTGCAATCCGCGCAGCTTGTGGTATGACACAAACGACAGTAACTCTCCAGGAACAGTTATAATGAATGGCAGAAAAATAAGACCAGTAGCCGCCAACGTTGCCAAGAGTAAACGCACCAGTTCCCGGTACTGTCTGCCGGCGGCATAGTAGGCGCTAAAAATCGGCAGCAACACAACAGGATAGATTTTCGCGGCTATGGCCAACCCGATCCACAAACCTGCCACAGTTGAACGGTTAGCCAGTACGGATACAAATGCCAGCTGTGTCAGCAGTGCTGGAAACAAATCGTAACGCCAAGGTAGTAGCGGCGCACTAATGGCTACGAGCAATACATAAATGCTTAAGGCCAGCACGCAACCGAGTTGCGTTCGCCAGCAGGACGCCACCCGCTCCGTTAGCAGCGCAATCACAGTGGTAAACACCGCACTCTCAGCCAAGAATGCCAGCAGGTACTCCCCGTAGTCAAGGGGGCTGTCAAAAATCGCGAGTTGTGGTAAAACAAACGGCAAAATAGCTAAAGGCGGGTATTCTAATGGAAAATCTCGATACGGCCACTTCCCTTGCATCAGGTTGAGCGAAATGTTATAGTAGTGCCCCATGTCAAAAACGTGAAAACTGTGATCCGGCAAGATGGGTAAAGTAATGAGCAGCAGGGCCATAAACTGAAGCACCACTAGGCTGAGGCTCGCCACGCGATGACCAATCCAGTGTTTTAAATTCATAAGCAAAGCAGAACGTCAACTCTAACTATGTTCTATATTTTGGCATTTTTATGGTCTTTCTACTGCGGGGGTTTGGGAAAATTATAAAGACACTGAACCGCTCCTGTCAGCAGGGATCAAAAATCAATAGGTATAAGTATCGGTGAGCGGCTGGCAAGGCTCAGTGCGCCACCGCTGACCTATCGTCAGGATATCAGATCCCGAAACGCAAAAATAACCACCCGCCCTATAACATGGAACCACCTAAAATTATCACCTCACCGGCAACAGCTTTTCTCGCGATAGGCTTATGTTCCGGCATAATATTTTTGTCGCTCACCCCCCCTTTTCAAGTCCCAGACGAACCGGCCCACTTTTACCGAGCGTACCAGGTATCAGAAGGACAGATAATCTCGCAAAAACGTCTCGGTGAGTGTGCCGGTTACACCAATAAATTTAATTCAGATATTTGTGTCGGCGGACTTCTGCCAAAAAGCCTTTTGACGACTGTCAGAAGTAACAAAACCATCCGCTTTAACCCGCAAAACAAGCAAAACCCACAAGATATCTTTGACTTGCTCAAATTGCCCCTAGAACCCCAGAATAGAACTTTCCTAAAATTTCCCGGTTCCGCCTTATACTCTCCTGTGCCTTACTTGCCCCAAGCTTTGGCAATAGCATTGGGAAGGCTAACTCAAGCTTCTCCCCTCGCACTCATGTACGCCGGCAGACTTTTTAACTTAATGGCTTGGCTTTGTCTGGAATATCTGGCTATCAGAACTGTACCTGCCGGCAAATGGCTGCTATTCCTAATCTGCCTCACCCCCATGTCCCTATTTCAAGCCGCCTCTCTCTCTGCGGATGCCGTGACAAATGGGCTGGCACATCTTCTGATTGCGGTCTTTCTAAAATGCGCCCTTGAAGAAGATGTTGAAACCCGCGCAGGCGGGTTTTGTCTGTATA
>CAZJNL010001169.1:0-2212 GCA_964546515.1 uncultured Oscillatoria sp. | reverse complement strand
GACTGAGAGTGAAAAGCGCTACCAGTTAATCGCTGAGCACTCTACCGAGCTAATCTGCACGCACACCCCAGAGGGAATCTATCTGTACGCCTCGCCCAGCTGCCGCACCCTGCTCGGATATGAGCCAGACGAACTCGTCGGGCATTCCTTCTATCAGTTTTTCCACCCCGAAGACACAGCCACCTTCAAAAGAACTTATGGTAACGCCTGCAGCTCGATCCAGACTTACGCGCTGGCGCACCGGCTCTTGCGCAAAGATGGCAAGTACATCTGGGTTGAGACGACCGGCAGCTTTGTGCGCCACCCAGACGCCGCAGGCGGCGTCTCGCCTGTGCTTGAGATTGTCGCGGTTTCCCGAAACATCACCGATCTCAAGCTCGCAGAAGCCGAAATTGACAACCTCAATCGAGAGCTCGACCTGCTCGCCCGCAAACAAACGGTGCAGCTGAAAGCGGCTAACCAGCTCAAAGACGAACTGCTCACCCGCGAGCAACTGGTGCGCTCTCAGGCAATGCAGGCAGAGCAGCAAGTCGAAACCGAGCGCAAGCGGACTGAAGCGGCGCTGTATTTCCTCGCCTCGGCGAGCAGCGTCCTGGGGGCTTCCCTCGACTATCAAACCACCTTGGAAAACCTGGCTCAGCTGATAGTGCCTTTCCAGGCTGACTGGTGCGCCATTAATGTCATCGAGCCGGAAGGCTCTTGTCGCTGTTTAGCGGTAGCCCACAAAGACCCCTCCCTCGCCGCGCTGGTGTGGGAGTTGCACCGGCGCTACCCAGCCTCTGCAGATGGAACCTACAGCTACCTCAAGCGGCTGCGGGGCGGCGAGACAGACCTGCCCTGGCGCGTCTCTATCTGTCTGGACATTTCTGACGAAAAGCTGGCTGCCATTGCCCTCGATGAAGAACACCTGCAACTGCTGCAAGCGCTGAATTTCAGATCCTGCATTTGCTTGCCAGTGCGGCTGGGCAGGCAAACCTTCGGCTCGGTGCTGTTTGTCCTCTCTGACTCCTCTCGCCGCTACACCTCAGCCGACCTGACTTTGGCTGAGGATCTCGTCAGCCGCGCCGCCATTGCCGTAGAAAAGGCGCTGCTGTACCGGCAGGCTCAGGAGACAGGAGAGAACCTGCGGGAGGCTATCCTGATTTTGGGCTCGCACCAGCACCAGCTGCGGACGCTCCACCGGCTGACCAATCTGCTCAACCAGCGCATCGCTGACTTGCCCGGTTTGCTGCAGGTGATGGTTGAGGCGGTTTGCGAGGCGATTGGGGGAGCGCAGTTTTGCCTGATCGTACTTTACAACCCCGACAGCTCCCAGCTAGAACTGACCGCTACAGCCGGTCTGGGCACGGAAAACCTGCCGGTGGCAAGACCTCTGCATGCAGAGGACGGGGTGCTCAGCCAAGTGTTTTCCACCGGCGAATCCCGATTGCACCGGCAAGACTCCAGGCATTCTGGCTCCCCCCTGGAGATGCCGGCTGCTGTTTATGCCGTGGCGATCGAGTCTAGGGGGCGAACCAAACCGCGCACGGCGGGCGGGCGTCTGGGAGTGCTGGCTATCGGCAACTGGGAAGACGCCGCTGCCTTTAATACCGACGACCAGCTGCTGCTGGGTGCGGTTGGGGAGCAGGCGGCGATCGCCATTAACAACGCCCGGCTGATCAAAACTTTGGAGGAGCGGGAGGAACTTCTGGCGGTTCAGAATAACACGCTCGCCCTTCAGAACCGGGAACTGGAAAGCTTGTCGAAGCGGATTGGGCAGCAGAATTTGCAACTTATCGAAGCGGCGCGGCTGAAATCGCAGTTTTTGGCCACTATGTCTCACGAACTGCGCACCCCTCTGAATGTGATTATGGGCTTTTCCCAGGTGCTGTTGTACCAGCGTCAAAATCCGCTGGCCCCCAACCAAGCTGAGCTGGTGGAGCGCATTCTCAGCAATGGCGAAAACCTGCTGATGCTGATTGATGACATCCTCGACTTGTCGAAAATCGAAGCCGGTACGCGACAGCTCAAACTAGAACCTTTCGATGTGGCTAAGTTGGTGCGGGGAACCGTCCGTGAATTCCGCGCTATGGCTGAGCAGAAGAATTTGACTTTGCAGGTTGAGGTGGATTTGCCTGACCCCCATGCTGTCAACGACCGCTCCTGTCTGCGGCTGATTTTGGCCAATCTGCTCGACAACGCCATTAAGTTTACCGAGTCTGGCGGCGTGCGG
>CAZJNL010001168.1:0-2213 GCA_964546515.1 uncultured Oscillatoria sp. | reverse complement strand
GTCGATGATGTCCTTGAGGGCAGGCGAGATCCCTTGTCTGTAGAACGCGAGTGTCGCGTCTCTACTGTCCATTGCTATACTAGAAACCGGCTTTTTTGGACGCGAGTAATTTGCAAGAGGTGAGACGCGATTTATCGCGTCTCTACAAGAGGTGAGACGCGATTTATCGCGTCTCTACAAGAGGTGAGACGCCTAGCATCTAGCGCTAATTACAATCTTGAAACTGTTTATAGCTGCCGCTATTTTGCCGATCGCTTTTTATTTGAGTTCGCCTCTTTTGGCGAGTGTGAGACTTGAGCTATTGGGGGGGATTGCCGTCTTATGTTTGGGATTCATTATTTCTGAAATAATAGGGATAAGGAAAGAGAATACAAACCAGAAAGATGCAACAAGCCATACCGTGATGCCACCGGCAGAGATTTGACGCTTAACCGGCAGACTCTCCGCCATCGATGACAATTTCAGTGCCGGTCACGAATTTGGTGTTAATAAACCCGCCCCCACCTTTGTAGGGGCGGGTTCACCCGAAATCTTTCCCACACAACACAGGATGTTAATAAACCCGCCCCTACGGGTGCCTGTAATAGGGGGCGTGCTCTCGTTCTGCCTCATTGCCGAGAAATTCGTCCCATAAGGGCGTGAAAATAGCCCCTGGCAAGATTGAATTGCAGCGAATTTTGTAGCCTTGCTGGGCGCAATACAGCGCAACAGATTTGGAAAACTGGCTGAGACTCGCTTTGCTCGTGGTTGATGCCATTTGGAATATGGGATTTGAGATTTTGGATTCATGGCTAACAGAAATCACCGCTGCGGTGCCGGTGTTTTGGTGGGTGACGCCCTCGGTCGTGCGGGAACCTAATTGTACAGAGTTAGGCGGCGCGTCACCCACCCAACTGGTAGGGGCGGGTTTATCCGACAGCCGGTGGCAAAGGATATTTATAAACCCGCCCCTACTATTTCATGCTCATCGTGAGCGGCTTGTTTAAAAATTTGATAAATTTGGTTGGCTTCTTCCAACTGCGTATTTTTTGCTTGAGATTTCGTCAATTAGTTTTTTTCGCATTTCTTCCTCTTGTGAGTTTTTGATGTTTAAATGTTTGTGCGGAAAACTGGTATTGATTTGACCTCCCATTGCGTCGCGAACTTCCTGCTGGTTAGCCGGCGTATTTTCCCAAACCGCAAATTGCGTGTCAAATTTCCGATTAATCCGTTCTATGATTCGGCCAAAACTTTGAGTAACTTCTTGAAATTCTCCGATGACATAACTGTTTCGATACTCAAAGATAGACGAGTAAAAGGATAGATAGTACGACAGCGCTCGGAAGATGCTGTAACTCGGAAATGCGGCGGCACAAGAAAGCACTGCATCTTTAGGATTGCGCAGCAAAACTAGGGTAGTAATTTGCCATTTTACGGCTCGAATGATTTGAGCAGGTGCGTGGAAATGATGCGCAATTTTAACGGGATATGGCTGTGCTTGTAAAAATGCAGTCACTGCAAAACTATTGGCTGAACGGGGGAATCCTTCAATCACTATTTGAGTGTCCGATAGCACAAAATAATTGCGTGCTTCTTGAGAGAAAAGACGCCGGCATAAAGGATAAAAAATGACCGGATTTTTGCGGATAAAATTTTTGACTGGAACGGTCATATCCATGCAATTATTGAACCGTTCTCCTCAACTGTTAGCCCACAGCCCATTAACACGATTTCCTAACCCAATTATACCCAAAAGCGCGGTAATTTTAATCAAAAGCGCGGTAATTTTAATCAACCGGCCAGTCGGCTAGCCATTAGGCGCAATGTACTGCTGCTGTGGCTGTTGGCTGCATGAGGATGCCGCCCCTATTTTTAGCCAAACTTAAACTTGGGGCGAGAAACGCTGACAGGGGTAGGTCTTTTATCGAGGTGGGCTGGGGGGTGAGGGCTTTTTCCCGGCAAAAACGCGGCGGGCGATCATCCCATTTTTGCCAACATTTTCACCCTCCCCCTCCATTCCCCCCTCTCCCAAGGGGGGAGAGGGGGCTGGAGGTTGAGGGCTTTTTCCCGGCAAAATCGACAGATACCACTGGGTAGGGTGCGTTCCTACGGAACGCACCCTACAGCTAGCCGATACGCCCCCGCATATCCGACAGCTTCAGGTTCAAAACCGACAGCCCAAAAATCAGCAAAAACAGCACCAGTCCGATGGTGCAAGCGTAGCTCATCTCCAA
>CAZJNL010001167.1:0-2215 GCA_964546515.1 uncultured Oscillatoria sp. | reverse complement strand
TCACCCTCACCCCCCTAACCCCAGACGCGATAAATCGCGTCTCTACAAGAACGGGAGAGGGGGGAAAAATAAAGAATTCTCCCCTCTCCCCTTGTGGTAGAGGGGTTGGGGGTGGAGGGGAGTACAAAAACGGGATGCTCCCATGACCTCTCCCCCTACCCCCCGATCCGTAAACGGAGAGGGGGGAAAATCTCCCCCTCCCCGCTGGCGGGGAGGAGGTGGGGGGTGGGGTTTACGGCTAAGTTTATTCATGTCCACCTACTTAGTGGCAACGACGGAATACAGACCATGATAATGTTTGGCAGACCCCAGCCTAATGGGGCAGAAAATGACTGGCGACGCCAGCTCGATGTGTTCGTCAAGGCGAATCAGCAAGAATTGGCGGCTTTAGCTTGGGGGCTATTTCTGGAAAATGGAGAGGAGATCGATCCTCTGGGAATTGACCTCAAACCGGCACCGCATTTCGTGTACTGTCCCCGAGAGGCTATAGAAACCCTCAATCGCAACGTTGACAACCACCTGCAGGAGATTTTGGGGCTTGTTGACAATCATAACCCTGAGAAAGAAGTTCTCATGATCGGGATTGGCAGCGACCAAATCAAGCTGATTTATTTTGAACCGGAACCGGCACCCCCCGCTTGTTTTGAGCAAGTCGCCAAGGATGTCGATACCTTAGTGCAGCATCTGGAACAGCGCATGAAAGAGCGGCTCCAGTGCTGAACGATGAGTTCGCAGTCAGGGCTATATACCCACAATACGTCCGGTTAAAACCGGACGCTATACAGACAAAGCCCGCCTGCGCGGGCTAAATTTTATAAGATCAAGAAACCTGGTTTCTACTTGGACAGGCACCAGTCAGGCTCGCCCAGAAAATCTAAAATGTGCTGGGCGGTGATTTGCGGCTGTTCCAGGTGCGGGACGTGACCGCAATTTTTAATCCATAGCAGTTTGCTGTGCCGAATTGCTTTCTCAAACTTAGCCGCATCAGCTGGGCCTAAAATCTTATCATCTTCTCCCCACAAAATCAAGGTCTGCTGCTCAATTTCTGCAAGTTCGTCCGCAAAAGAGCCGTAACCGCCACTCTGGGTAAAAGCAATCAGCGCTTGATTCCAGCGGGGCATTTCCAGGTGGAGCGCCGCACACAATTCGGCATCTGGGGAAACAAATTTCGGGTCGCAGTAAGCGGCGAGGCTGACGCGCCGCCGCACTTTGGGATTGCGCAAAAATTCAGTAGCCAGGTAGCCGAGGGGCGGAAACAGGAATTTGCCTGCAATAGGACGCTTAGCCAAACCGGCACTGTCAATGAGTACCAGTTTTTTAACTGCTTGGGGGTGAGTGAGGGTAAAGTCAATCGCCGCCGCACCCCCCATCGAAACGCCCACCAAAATCATTGGCTGGTCAATCAGAGTTTTCCAGAAGCAATAAAGATGGGTTTTGATGGCAGTCGGGTTGGCGGGGATTTCGGCAAGGCGCTCGGTAAAGCCAAAACCCAACAAATCGAGCGCCCAGGTTTCGCTGTGTGCGGCAAGGAGGGGTAAGAGGCGGCGGAACTCAAACACGGAACTGTCGAAACCGTGGAGCAAAACGATGGGTGTCCCGCCACTCCCCTGACGGACGCAGGTGGTGGCAACCGGCAGCTCGCTCAAAGGAGTGGCAATCGCCTTGCGCTCAATGTTCTGGGCGAGGGCGATGGAGGTGGGCTCTGTGAGCCGCTCGACTGAGGGGGGTAGAAAATTGACTTTCATGAATCTCAGTCTATCGCAGATCGTCAAAGATTCATAGAATTTTTTGGGAGGGAGATTCCCCCCCGCAACCCGGGGTTGGTCAGTCCCTTGACGCAGCCAAAGCCGGTGGCATAGTGGTAGTGTGCGCAAGCAACAGGAGGGTGCGAGAATGTCGGAGCGAGATGAACTTCTCTCAGCTGTGGGGATAGACTACACTCATTTGCGGAATTTACTGGCAGTTAAGAATTGGAAAGAAGCGGATCTAGAAACGAGCGCTGTCATGCTTCAGGCAGCCGGTAGGGAGAAAGAAGGCTGGTTCAGCTCAGAATCTATAGAAAAATTCCCTTGCGCTGACCTGCTTACCATTGACAGGTTGTGGGCAAAATACAGCCTAGGTCGCTTCGGCTTTAGCGCCCAAAAACCCATCTACTTGGAAGTGGAACAAGACTTTGAAAAATGGTATAACGAGTCTCCGTTGCCAAAATCACCTA
>CAZJNL010001166.1:0-2216 GCA_964546515.1 uncultured Oscillatoria sp. | reverse complement strand
CAAGTGGCCAAAGTGTGCGCTAAATATCTTGCGGGAAACGTCTTCCAGGTCACTGGTGTGACTGTCGAAATCGTGAGCGTTGGCGTGCAGGTTCCAAATCCAGGTGGTGGTTTTTGGTCCCCGAGCCAAGGAGCGGTCGAAGTGTCCAGGCTTGCCCCACTTCTCAAATGAAGTGGCAACCGGGTCTTTATCGACTGTTACCTTGACTTTTGGCCCTCGCTCAGGAGGACTGATTGTCATCGAGACTCTCCTCTCTAATAACTACGAACGAGTAATGCTTCACCCTAGACTTGGCCTTGCGCTAAGAGCGCACGGCGTTGCGCCTTCAGGCAGTGGTTCGCCTTTCTGTTGAGCGCTGGTTGGCCCTTGAAAGGCGACGCTCATTAAACCGATGTTGAGCTTCTTAACTTTTTATAGTTTATAGCAAGCTCCTGGTTTAGAGACGCAACCGTTCTAAAAAAATTCGCCTGCATCTACCCGGATGTTAAATATATCCGGATGTAAGGCAATTTTTTTCTGCCTAGCCAGAGAATAAATCCCTACAGGCACAAACGGCAGTGGATCTACCCCCTCCCCCTTAAAGACATGGGGAGTGCTCCTTTGCGGTTATTGTTTGCAACCAGCCGGACATGAGCGCATTAATCAGCCGCGCGGCTCTCCTGTTGATTGTAAAGGAAAACCAGGGATTTTTCAGAATCAGAGCCTGTTGGCTACCCAACAGCCTCCCACCCCATCCCATCACCCATCCGGCACCGGGCTGGAAGCGCCAGCCCCAACCTCCAGGAGTCCTGTCGCTGAATTATATGTCTTGCCGCCGGTTCTGTCTGAGTTTGCTTAACAAAAATTAAAAAAAGCCTGCCGCTGCTCTTCCCCCCCCTGCCGCGCCCAGCCCCAGTAAAAAGTCAAGGGGGGCGGCGATTTTTTAACAAAACTCAACAATCCTTTAAGTAAAGATCCCTCGCTCCCAACTGGGCGCTGCTTTTGGGTATATCCAGCTCAGGAGCCTAGCTAACAATCTTTCTCAAAGGCCCAGATAGGGCAATATGGTTTTTGGGGGTTGGCAGCAACTGCATCAGTTGCAAGAGAGCCATTCCCCGTCAGTCCATTGAAATCCTCCCCTGGATTCGATTACATATTTCAATAGAACGCATAGGAGAGTGGCTGCGTGTTTGGGATGAATTGGCTAAAGACTGCTGCGAGAGCGCTGCTGACATCGCTGGTGGCAGTCGTTTTGGTATTGGGTTTGGTCAGCTGTGGGGATCGCCTCCAGCCCTCAAAGGAATTGGACAGCGGTGCCGCTCCACCTGCTCGGGTAGAGGAAAAAATCTCAGAAGTCTCTCCACCCTCTGTCATTCAAGAGCTGCGCGAGACTGCGGACGTCCACCGCCCTCAAGTGGCAATTCTCAGCCCCCAGCCAGATGAAGTGCTGCAAGACACAACTGTTACCGTGCAGCTACAGGTTCGGGACCTGCCCATCTTCCAGAACCCAGAACTAGAACTTGGCCCTTACCTGGCCGCGATCCTGGACAACCAACCTTACAGGGAAGTTTACGACCTGAACCAGCCGGTGGTCTTCGAGGATGTTCCCCCAGGAACTCACACCTTGCGGGTGTTTGCCTCCCGCCCCTGGCACGAGAGCTATAAAAATGAGGGTGCTTACGCTCAAACGACCTTTCACATTTTTGCCAAAACCGAGGACAACAGCCCCGATCCAGCCCAGCCCCTGCTGACTTACAGCCGTCCCACCGGCACTTACGGGGCTGAGCCGGTGATGCTCGACTTCTACCTCACCAACGCCCCACTCCACCTCGCCGCCCGAGAAAATCCCGACGACGAGATAGCCGACTGGCGAATTCGCGTCACGGTGAATGGCCAAAGCTTTGTCCTCGACCGTTGGGAGCCGATTTACCTCAAAGGCTTCAAAACCGGCAAAAACTGGGTGCAGCTGGAGTTTCTCGACGAACAGGGAAACCCGGTTAAAAACGCCTTTAACAATACAGTGCGGCTGATCACCTACGAACCGAAAGCAAAAGACACCCTTTCCAAGCTCGTTCGCGGCGAACTCTCCGCTGCGGCGCTTCGCGGCATTGTCGATCCTAGCTACCTCGCCCAGCCGCCCGCCCCCGAACCACCACCGGCTCCGGCACCCGCCCCCGAACCAACACCGGCACCCGCCCCCGAACCGGCACCGGCACCCGCACCTGTGCCGGAAGTGA
>CAZJNL010001165.1:0-2216 GCA_964546515.1 uncultured Oscillatoria sp. | reverse complement strand
TTACCCACCAAGATTTTGCCGCCCTGCTCGACAAGTATGACTATCACTTCAGTCCCGGCGATGTGGTAGCCGGCACGGTATTCAGTCTCGAACCGAGGGGGGCTCTGATTGACATAGGTGCTAAAACAGCTGCATACCTTCCCATCCAGGAAATGTCAATCAACCGCATTGACTCTCCTGAAGAGGTTCTGCAGTCCAACGAAACCCGTGAGTTCTTTATCCTCACGGATGAGAACGAAGATGGCCAGCTCACCCTGTCAATCCGGCGCATTGAGTACATGCGGGCGTGGGAGCGGGTGCGCCAGTTGCAAACAGAAGACGCCACCGTGCGCTCGGTTGTCTTCGCTACCAACCGGGGCGGGGCCCTGGTAAGGATTGAGGGGTTGCGCGGCTTTATTCCCGGCTCGCACATCAGCACCCGCAAGCCCAAGGAAGACTTGGTGGGAGAAGAACTGCCCCTGAAATTCCTTGAGGTGGACGAGGAGCGCAACCGGCTGGTTCTGTCCCACCGGCGGGCGCTGGTGGAGCGCAAGATGAACCGGCTCGAAGTTGGCGAAGTCGTCGTCGGGAATGTTCGCGGCATCAAGCCCTACGGCGCATTCATCGATATCGGCGGCGTCAGCGGTTTGCTGCACATCTCGGAAATTTCCCACGATCACATCGATACGCCCCACAGCGTCTTCAATGTCAATGATGAAGTGAAAGTGATGATCATTGACCTGGATGCGGAGCGCGGGCGCATCTCCCTCTCCACCAAGCAGCTGGAGCCCGAAGCGGGTGACATGGTGAAAAATCCTGATAAGGTTTACGAGAAGGCTGAGGAAATGGCTGCTAAGTACCGCGAGCAGATGCGGGCCAAACAGCAAGCCCAACAGCAACAGAAGCAAGCCGCACAGCCAGCCGCACAGCCAGCCGCACAGCCAGCCGCACAGCCAGTCGCCGCTGAGCCTCCTGTAGAGGTGCCAGAGGAGGAAATCGTCAGCGCTGAAGACGCTTAAGCCAAGCCGGAAAAACAGTGCCACGGGCTTGCCGTTAAGCCGGTGGCACAAAGAGGGATATCCCCTCTTTTTTTTGTAAAAATTGCTGTACTTTGGGGATTAGAATCCGTTGGCGACCATTCAGTGTCGGGATGTCACATTCGAGAATATCCAAGCCGTGATTTTTGACAAAGACGGCACCCTGGAAAATACCTCTGAATATCTGAGAAACCTGGGGCAGAAGCGAGCTCGCCTGATAGACGCCCAGATTCCCGGAATTGCAGAGCCCCTGCTGATGGCCTTTGGCATTAATGGGAACACCCTCGATCCCACAGGCTTGATGGCTGCCGGCAGCCGGCGGGAAAATGAAATTGCCGCAGCCGCTTATATTGCCGAAACCGGTCGCGGCTGGCTGGAATCTTTGGCCATCGCCCGCCGCTCCTTTGCAGAAGCCGATCAATATTTGAAAAGCGCCACCCCCTCCCCCTTGTTTGCCGGCTGTCTGGAAACGATAAAATTCCTCTCAGACGCCGGCCTGAAACTGGCCATTCTCTCAGCTGACACGACAGCCAGGGTGCAAAGTTTTGTAAAGCACTACCAGCTTGACGCCTGCATCCAGGTGCGGATGGGCGTCGATGACGGGCCCAGCAAGCCAGACCCGTCCCTGTTTTTAAACGCTTGCCGAGCCCTGGGCGTCGAACCAATGGCTGCCCTGATGGTTGGCGATTCCCCCGCAGATATCGAGATGGCCAGAAATGCCGGTGCCGCCGGCTGTATCGGCATCTGCTGGGGCGCAGCAAAAGCCGCCCATCTACAAGCAGCTGACGTGGCAATCTCACAATTAGATGAAATCCAAATCCGGCAAACTACCCCCTGCTAAAGCGCAATTTGCGATTTGAAATTAGCGCTCACCAACCGGGAACTTTCAGCCTCTGCCAGAAGTTGTAAATCCTGTGATCGCGGCCAGTTATTATAGATGAACTGAGCCAGAACACCTTGTCCGCCCAGCCACTATTGAAGGAGGAATAATCCTTGACTCGTCGCTACCTCTTTACCTCCGAGTCCGTCACCGAAGGACACCCCGATAAAATCTGTGACCAAATTTCCGACACCATAGTCGATGCCCTCCTGACGCAAGATCCCACCAGCCGCATCGCCGCAGAAGTCGTCGTCAACACCGGCTTGGTGCTGCTCACCGGCGAAATCACAACCATTGCCCAAGTCAATTACGTGCATCTC
>CAZJNL010001164.1:0-2218 GCA_964546515.1 uncultured Oscillatoria sp. | reverse complement strand
TGAATAAAAAGGAGCGTAATCATCATTAACTTCTGCTTTTATATGTCGGGAGGCGCAGGTGTGCGCGGCTCGTCGGGGGCGTGTGTGGGGGGCTTTTGGCTAGAGCTTTTAGAGTCGGAAGCGCGAAGATTAAATTTCTCAATAATATTCAACTAAATATTCGATTTAGCTGTCTAATGTCAAGTGCGTCTACTAAGAAGGTTTGCTGCGGGGGGAAGCAGTGTTTTTCAGTGTCGTGATTCCAACTTACAATCGCAGGCCAATTCTGGAAAAGTGCCTCCGAGCGCTGGAACGCCAGCAGCAGGGGGGTGAGAGCGCCGTCACCGGCTACGAGGTGGTGGTGGTGGATGATGGCTCGACGGATGGCACCATCGAGTGGTTGGAGGAACACTCAGCTGAGTTTCCCCACCTGCGCCGGTTTTGTCAAAACCACACTGGGCCAGCTGCCGCCCGGAATCTAGGAATAGAAAAGGCTGCCGGTGACACTATTATTTTTATAGACAGCGATCTAGTCGTCACGGAGAATTTTATCGGGGCGCACGCTGAGGCGCTGCTGCGGGGATTTCAGGAGTCGGGCGGGGATCGGGTGTTCACATACGGTCGAGTTATCAACACCGCCAACTTCGATATCCCCACGGCTGAGCCTTACAAGATAACCGATTTTTCAGCGGCTTATTTCGCTACAGGGAATGTCGCTATCCCCCGTAAATGGTTGGAAAAAGCCGGTCTGTTTGACACGAGGTTTCAACTCTACGGCTGGGAAGACCTGGAACTGGGGGTGCGGCTGAAGCAGCTGGGGCTGAAACTGATTAAATGCCCAGCCGCTGCCGGCTACCACTGGCATCCCCCCTTTTCCTTGGAGCAGCTGCCGGCGCTGATTGATAAAGAAATTCAGCGCGGTCGCATGGGGGTGGTGTTCTACCAAAAGCATCCCACATGGGAGGTGCGAATGATGATTCAAATGACTTGGCTGCACCGGCTGCTTTGGGGGGCGCTCTCCCTGGGGGGAAGACTGAACGAGCGGACAATGGCTCCTCTGTTACAATGGCTGATTGACAGGGGGAAATCTCAGCTAGCTCTAGAGATTGCGCGAATTTTCCTGAACTGGTATAATGTGAAGGGTGTGTGCGCAGCTTACGCTGAACTGCAGCGTAAAAATTGATATGCTGAGAGGGGATGAGCCGGAGCATAGACCATGAGTAAAGCTACCTATGCCAAAAGTGAGAAGAAAGATTCTGCCCAAGGAATTACCGGCATTTCAGTACGGGGGTACAAGTCTCTGTACGAAGAGTGCAGTGTGGAAATCCGTCCGCTGACGATTATTGCCGGGGCCAACAGTTCCGGTAAATCCAGCATCATGCAGCCGCTGCTGTTACTCAAGCAAACGCTGGAAGCTACTTACGATCCGGCACTTCCAAAAGCGGCTGAAGAAGTTTATAAAAGGATTTTAGAATTTAGAGAACAAGATTCAAATGTGTCGGAACAAATAAGAAAAATTAAAATCCAGTGGGGCGTGAGAGAAAACAGATGGTTTTTGGAATTGGCCTTAGGCAGGTGTAAAGAAAAGTTAGCCGAGCCCTCATTGAGGAGCATTAATAACAGTCCATCAGAGTTATTTGAACATCACATACGAAAGGTAATTCACGTTCCCGGACTGAGAGGGAATCCAGAACGAACTTACAGGGTAGTGGCGGTTGGCAGGGACTTTCAGGGAACGTTTGAAAATTCCGTCGCGAGTGCGGTCAATCACTGGCAAAAAACTGAAGATAAACGTCTGCAAGACTTGGGCCGTTTTCTGGAAACGCTGGGACTGACTTGTAAAGTGGGGGCCCAACAGGTAGATGACACGCAAGTTGAACTGCAGGTGGGTCGTTTGCCTCGTCGCGGTCAAGTAATAGATATGGTGAGTATTGCTGACGTGGGGTTCGGAGTGTCTCAGGTTTTGCCGGTGCTTGTTGCCCTTCTGGTAGCGGAACCAGGGGAATTAGTTTATCTAGAACAGCCAGAAATTCACCTGCATCCTCGCGCTCAAGCTGCTTTGGCAGAGGTATTAGCCGAGGCTGCTTCTCGGGGTGTGCGAGTCGTTTTGGAAACCCATAGCGAATTGCTGCTGCTGGCGGTTCAATCCCTAGTCGCAGAGGGGAAGCTCTTGCCAGACGCAGTTAAACTTCACTGGTTCACACGGCGAGAGGATGGTGTTACAGAAGTCAGCAGTGCG
>CAZJNL010001163.1:0-2219 GCA_964546515.1 uncultured Oscillatoria sp. | reverse complement strand
TCGCCGGTGCCGGGAATTGCCCCCGGTTGCAAAGGCTTAATTGTTCCCGTCTTTACCGACGGGGGGCGGCGGCGGCTGTCTCAACTCGACCTCGCCCGCGCGATTGAGCAAGCCGTCAGTGCCGGTGCGCATATTATTAATATCAGTGGCGGTCAACTTACAGATTTTGGCGAAGCGGAAGGCTGGCTGGAAGGAGCTGTTGAACTGTGCCGCGACAGCAACGTGTTAATTGTTGCCGCCACCGGCAATGATGGGTGCGAGTGCTTGCACGTTCCAGCCGCCCTGCCGGCTGCCCTAGCCGTGGGGGCGATGAACGACCTCTCAGAGCCCATCGAGTTTAGCAACTGGGGAGAAACCTACCAAACCCAAGGGATTCTCGCCCCTGGGGAAAATATCTTGGGAGCTAAGCCAGGAGGCGGTACAGTTAGGCTCACCGGCACCAGTTTTGCCAGCCCGGTGGCGGCGGGAGTCGCCGCCCTCCTCCTGAGCTGGCAAATCAAGCGCGGAGAAACGCCAAACCCGCAAAAGGTGCGAACCGCTCTGCTGGCATCGGCGTTGCCCTGCCCTCTCGCCGGCACTGATAAGGAGAGCCGGTGTTTGGTGGGCAAGCTGAATATTCCAGGCGCTATTCAATATCTAATAGGAGAAACCGTGTCCGAAGAACTAGCATCTGTGGAAGCCTCTGGCTGCGGCTGCGGCGGAACTCCCGTCAGCGCAGCCGTACCGGAAAGCGAACCGACTCGCCCCGCATCTATAACACCGGCAGCCGCTGATGCTGCCGCCGAACCGGCACACGCCGAACCTGCGCCGGCTGTTGAGCCTCAGAGCGTTCCTCCTTTGCCGGTTGCGACTTCGCCTGCTGTTAACATTCCATCTCAATCAACTGTTGCTCCTATGTCGAATCGTTCCCTCCGTTCCATCACCGCCAGCCAAGCTCCCAGCGAACTGGAAAACGCCACTTTAGTCTACGCTCTCGGCACCCTCGGTTACGACTTCGGCTCTGAGGCGCGGCGCGACTCGTTCAAGCAACTGATGCCTGGAGTGAGCATTGACGGCACGATGGTTCCCTCCAACCCCTACGACGCCCGCCAGATGGTGGATTATTTGAACGATAACCTGTCGGAAGCGAAGTCGCTGATCTGGACGCTGAACCTGGAACTGACTCCTGTTTATGCGATTGAACCGATCGGTTCTTTTGGGCGAGATGTGTACGCCGTGTTGCGGGAACTGCTGTCGGGACAAATTCAGCCAGAAGATAGCGAGGAATATGTCGAGCGAGTTAGTATTCCTGGTACGTTAAGCGGGCGCACGGTGAAGCTGTTTTCTGGGCAAGTGGTGCCGGTGATTGAAGTTCCCAATACGCGGGGGCTGTACGGCTGGAAGGTGAATACCCTGGTGGGCGCTGCGGTGGAAACGGTGCGGGCGCGAACCGGGGAAGCGAACCAAGAAGCCATCGAGCGCACGTTGAGCAGCTTCCTGAATCGCATCTACTACGATTTGCGGAATTTGGGCACCACTTCGCAAGATCGGGCTCTGAATTTTGCGGCGACGAACGCCTTCCAAGCTGCTTCCACTTTTGCCGAAGCGGTGGGCGCGGGAATGGAGCTCGATAGCATTACGGTGGAGAAAAGCCCGTTCTGCCGGATGGACAGCGATTGCTGGGATGTGAAGCTGAAGTTCTTTGACCCAGAAAACAGCCGCCGGGCTCGCAAGGTCTTCCGCTTTACTATTGATGTCAGCGATTTGATCCCTGTCACCCTGGGCGAGGTGCGTTCTTGGTCTACGCCTTATTAAGATATTGATAGAAATGCGGTGGATGGGCGCTGCCGGCTGAGAGCCGGCACGCGCCCGGAGCAGATAGCACACTACCTGACTCGCAATTATCGCTTGATTTTTCTGCCCACCTCCCTTGACTTCCGACATGGTTGCCTTTGGCGTTGCGGAAAATTAAGTCTAAAACGGCAAGAGCGATGCTGACGTGGGCGCACTATCGGTTCAAGAGGACTTTAAAGCATCAGGCCGAACTGACAGGAACCACCGTTTTGGATGTGACAGAAGAATACACCAGCAAGACTTGCACTCGCAGTCGGCAAATGTCCACTCCTATTTAGGTGGTTCCAGAGTTTTTCACTGTCCCAGTTGCGGATTTACGCGCTTCGCGGGACTGGAATGGTGCTTTCGGTATCTTCCTGAAAGCTTTGCGGGATACCGCCTAAGCG
>CAZJNL010001162.1:0-2222 GCA_964546515.1 uncultured Oscillatoria sp. | reverse complement strand
ATCGGCAGCAAAATCAGACCCGCTGCCAGTTAGGGCTAATTCGGTTCTGTTTCTGGTAAAATCCCGGCTGACAAATTCTTGGTCGGCAGTGCGAATGCGGTTAGCGGCATCTGGCGGTATTTTACTGTTAAGATTTTTAGTTCCTTGCAAGATGGACGATAAAACGCCGGGAATCGGCTCGGCTCCGCAGTATCGCTGAATGCCGGTGAAAACGCGATCGGCTGACAAGGCGCTGAGGGGAAATTCTAGGGAATAGGCTTCAGCCGGTTTGGGGAAAAAGATGCCCGATGTGGCCGAAGCCGTAAAAGAAGCCCCCCCCCAGATGATGAGGCGATTGAATTGACGGCGACTGAGACTCATTTTATCTACTCCCAGGCGATTGCGCTCCCGGCTCAATTTGGGCTTTCATAAAGTAATATGCTCTGTTGCAACTTGTGGCTCTGGCACAAGATACTTCTACTGCCAGACTTTTCCCATTGCTAATATCTACTAGCATAGTATGCACCTTACCCTTACCGCCAGTGCGAGAAGCGACTTGATTTCCGTCTACATAAACATCTATTTGTACTGGTGAGTCGTTTTCGGTGTCAGGAATGGCAAACTCGAATCGGAGAGAAGCACGCCCTCCTGGCAGCCTGCAAGTCAGAGCGGTATTAGCAAGAATCCGCCAGTTACTGGTGTAAAGCTGTCTGCCTACGGAAATATCCTCACTAGCAGCTCCATACCCGCCCGATCTTGTCACACACTGCAGGTCGAGGAAGGAAATAGGGCGCTGGGCCTGGGCCACTTGTGCGGCCAGTGTCCCTACCATCGCAGACAGCATCCCAGCCGAGAGCAACCGGCTGAGCAACCGGAATCGCTTCATAGAAATATCCTACCGGCACTTCGAGCAACCACTATAAGACATAGCCTGTGTACGAAAAATCCTGACTTTGCCCGGATGGCCAGATCCGAAATGTCACAAATGTACGAAAGATCGGCTATACTGGATGGCGTCAACTCCATCGCCTCCCTTGCCTGTGGACATCGCCGAAGTCTTAAAACTCGCCGACGACCTCGTTTTCGCTAAGACGGGAAAGCACCTCGACTATCTGCAAGAAGCTATCCTCCGGGGAACCTTACAAGAGCTCACCTACTCGCAAATCGCTGACGAAGTTTACTCCAGTACCAGTCATGTTAGAAATGTTGGACATGAACTTTGGAAAACTCTCTCTAAAGGACTGGCAAAAGACATTACTAAAGCAAATTTCAGATATATCTTGGAACAGGAACAATTGTCTAATTTTATTACATCAACTATCGGCAGTGAGCATGTCACAGTTAACAACATCAACATCTGCCAAGAACCTCCCGCAAAACCCACCGGCACACAGCAACCCCAGCAAACCCCAACCCAACTCCATCTCGACTTAGGCGACGCACCCGAACTCTTCACCTTTTACGGACGATCCTCCGAACTCACCACCCTCCAACAGTGGATAACAGAAGATCGCTGTCGCCTCATCGCACTTCTGGGAATCAGCGGGATTGGCAAAACCGCCCTCGCCATCCGCCTCACCGAGCAAATCAAAACCCACTTCGACTATATCATCTATCGCAGCCTCCGCTTCTCCCCACCCCCAGACGCAACCCTCACCAACCTGCGGAAAATCTTCTCCGACAAAGACACCCCCCGCACCAGCGAAACCCCACTCTCCCAACTCCTCAACCACCTGCGCAAGCACCGCTGTCTGATTCTCTTTGATGACGTGCAGATGCTTTTCAGCAGCCGGCAACTTGCAGGACAGTATAAATCCGGCTGCGAAGACTATCACCACTTTTTCCAACTCATCGGAGAAGTCTCCCACAACAGCTGTGTCATGTTGCTCAGCTGGGAAAAACCCAGAGACATTGCCAAGCAAGAAAAGGAAAATAACCTTGTCCGCTCATTCGTATTGGAGGGTTTAGGTGTTGCCGCAAAAGAAATATTGAGCCAGCAAAACCTCTCCAATGAAGCGAGTTGGCAAACGCTCATTGATACCTATCAAGGCAATCCCCTGTGGTTAAAACTCACTGCAACCATGATTCAAGAGTTGTGTGGGGGCAGAGTTTCTGAGTTCTTGCAATACGATACTATCATATTAGATGAATCTTTGCAAGAACAGTTAGACCGGCACTTTCAGCGCCTCACCGAGGGAGAGCAAAAGCTAATCATTCAGCTAGCGAATGAAGGTGAGCCGGTT
>CAZJNL010001161.1:0-2223 GCA_964546515.1 uncultured Oscillatoria sp. | reverse complement strand
GAGAAGGAATGGTAAAGTAAATAGTTGTTCCCACTTCCTGCTGAGATTCTACCCAGATCCGCCCTCCGTGACGCTCGACAATTTTCTTGCAGATGGCCATGCCCAAGCCAGTGCCGGGGTACTGGTTGTAGGAGTGCAGCCGGTGGAAAGCCTCAAAGATGCGCTCGAAGTTCTCGGGAGCCATGCCAATCCCATTGTCGCGGACGGCTATGAGCCATTCGCCGCCCTTTTGCGCTCGTGCGGAAATCTCTATTTGAGGGGGAACAGAGGGTCGGCGAAACTTAATGGCATTGCTAATCAGGTTTTGGAAGAGCTGCATCAGTTGCGTGCGATTGCCCATTACTTTTGGCAGCTTGGAGTGCTTAATGGAAGCCCCAGTTGAGGAAATGTCGAAGAGCAAATTAGCCAGCGCCTCTTCTAGGGAGGTTTGGCAGTCAGCAGGTTCAAATTTTAGAGTGTTCTTTCCCACCCTCGAATAGGCTAGCAACTCGTGAATTAGATTTTTCATCCTCAAGCACGCCTTAATAATCTCCTGAAAGGCATGTTCTGCCTCCGCATCTAGATTGTCTTCATATTTCCAAGACAGGATATCGGCGCAGGAAACAATAAGCTGTAGCGGCGATTGCAAGTCGTGGGAAGCTATATAAGCGAATTGTTCTAATTCGGCGTTGGAGCGCGTCAGTTCTTCATTCAACAGCTCCAACCGCGCATTTTTCTCTGCAAGCTGGCGCTGCAGGTGGCGTACAGTCAGTTGATTCGCGATGCGGGCTAGAACTTCCTCAACCTGAAACGGTTTGGTGATGTAGTCTGCGCCACCGGCACTAAAAGCCTTCACTTTGTCCAGCGCCCCGTCGAGAGCGCTCAAGAAAATCACCGGCACGTCGCAACTGCGCTCAGAAGCTTTCAGGCGCTGGCAAACTTCATAGCCATCCATATCCGGCATTCTGATATCGAGTAAAATCAGCTCCGGTAAGGATGTCTCGCACGAAGTCAGAGCCATCTGACCGTTCAAAGCTTTGCGAACAGTGTACCCCTGCTTTGTCAGCATGGAGGACAAGACGCGCAAATTATCTGGCGCATCGTCAACAATGAGAACATCTTTTTGAGACAATTCAACCCCTTCTTTCTTCATTTTCCCTCTTCGGTCATTTTCATCATTTTATCAAACTGGAAATAGATGGGCAACCCACTATTTTTCTTAGGTAGAGACGCGACGGGCGCGTTCTACAGGCGACCTGTGACGTTTTTACCCGCGACCTATCACGTCTCTCCACGCGACATGTAGCATCTTTCTACGCGACATGTCGCGTCCCCACACGCGATATGTCAACCCCCGCTCTATTCATTTTCCCTTTTCGGTCAATTTCATAATTTTATCAAACTGGAAGTTATAGGCTAAATCTCCTAACGCTGTCGCTAGGGGAGCGTGCTCTGGAGGAACCTGCTCCAGCAACTCCAAAATCCGATCGTCGTTGCCTTGACCGGCTGCCTCTTGTACCTGTGCCACCCAGTCGGGCGACATTTGCTCCAGGTGCCAGCTCAAGTCGCTAGAGAGCGAAATTACTTCGGTTTTTGGCCGGACGCTTTCTGTATGGCCGCTCTCGTCTTCATAGATATATACTACCCCCAGATGCTGGCCGATTTTTTCCAAAAGTTCCTCTTTTTGGAAAGGTTTGCGAATAAAATCATCGCAACCGGCAGACAGAACGATCGTGCGGTCTTCCTCAAAAGCGCTAGCAGTCAGGGCAATAATCGCCGTTGCCTGACCTTTCAGGTAAGATTTAATCTGTTTGGTCGCCTCGTAGCCGTCCATTACCGGCATCCGCATGTCCATCACAATCAAATGCGGCTCCCAACTTTGCCACGCCTCAACCGCTTCTTGACCGTTCTGCGCTTCTCGCACCTCAAAGCCGATAGAGGCCAGGATTTGGACGAGGAGCAACCGGCTCTCCGGGCGGTCGTCAACCACCAAAATGCGATACTTAGGTTGGTCGGGCGCTACGCACAGAACTTTGCGCTGCGGCGCAGTCGCTTGAACTTCAGTCGCGTCGGTGGGTACTACTGTTACGTCAAAAGTAAAAGTGGTTCCCTCCCCCAATGTACTGCTGACGCGAATATCGCCCCCCATCAGCCGCACAAATTTTTGGCTGATCGGCAAACCCAAACCAGTTCCTTGCTGGGATTTACGACCCGTTTCTGTTTGTCCGAAGGCTTCAAATAACT
>CAZJNL010001160.1:0-2223 GCA_964546515.1 uncultured Oscillatoria sp. | reverse complement strand
GGTGGCATGCCCCTAAAAGGGTTGGCTCTAAGAGTTCCCCCCCCCTTTTTAAGGGGGGGCAGGGGGGGGATCTTTTGCCGACTCGGTGTTGACTGACCTTTAAGATTTACTTTATAAATCATCTCTAAAGGGGGAAGAACACTAGCCCCCCTTTTTAAGGCAGGGCTGTTTCATTCTCAGGAAAATCAGGATTTTGTAGGGGCGGTGGCACCCACGGAGACCGCCCCCCACCCACGATCTGTTAGGCGTTTTCGGGAGCGGGGCAACCACGGGGGGATTGCCCCTACAGAAAATGAAACAGCCCTGCTTTTTAAGGGGGGTTGGGGGGATCTAAGACTGGCAGTTTGGCGTAAATCCTAATAATATAAAGTGGAAAAGCTCCCACCCTTCGTTCGCCGGCACAAGGCATGCTAGACACCCTCGACCTCAACCTGACCCTCGATAAAGACACCTACAAAACCCAGATAGAGAGCCTGATGCAGCAGCTGCGAACGCTGCAAAAGGCGTGCTGGGAGAAAAAATTGCCGATGATAGTGGTGCTGGAAGGCTGGGCGGCTGCCGGCAAGGGTTCCCTGGTCAAAAAAATGGTGGGATACATGGACCCGCGCGGGTTTGCAGTCCACCCCATTTGGCCGGCAAGCGCCACAGAGCAGCAGTACCCTTTCCTGTGGCGGTTTTGGCAGAAACTGCCGCCCAGTGGCAGCATCGGTTTTTTCTACCACAGCTGGTACACCCGCGTGCTGGAAGACCGGCTCTTTGAGCGGTTAAATGAGGCGGAAGTGCCGGTGGCGATGCGCCAAATCAACGCCTTTGAGCGCCAGCTGGCGGATGACGGCGCGGCGCTCGCCAAGTTCTGGATTCACCTGAGCAAGAAAGAATTGAAGAGCCGGCTCAAAAAAGCCGCCAATGACGAATTAGAAGCCTGGCGGGTGCGTGCGGAAGACTGGCAGCAAGCCAACAACTACCAGCGGTACGCCACTTTTGCCGAGGAAATGCTCACCGGCACCAGCACAGGGCCGGCACCCTGGACACTCGTGGAAGGGGACTGCCAGCGGTGGGCGCGGGTGAAAGTCCTCACCAAAATGGCCACCACCCTGCTGGAAGCCCTCGACCGGCGGCACGCCCTGCTCCCCCCGCCGGTTTTGCCGCCGCAAGAGCGCCTGGAACCCACGGAACCGGACTTTCTGGCTCAAGTGGATCTCAGCCAGAGCCTGTCTAAAGACGAGTACAAAACCCAGTTGCGGGAAGAACAAGTGGAGCTGCGCAAACTGCAGCTGAGCATTCACAAACATCAGGTGCCGGTGCTGGTGCTGTTTGAAGGTTGGGACGCCGCCGGCAAAGGGGGAGCCATCAAGCGCCTGACAGATGTGCTAGATCCGCGCAACTATGTGGTTCAGCCATTCGCCGCCCCCAGCGACGAGGAAAAAGCCCGCCACTACCTGTGGCGCTTCTGGCGCAAGCTGCCCACTGCCGGCACTATCGGCATTTTTGACCGCAGCTGGTACGGGCGGGTGCTCGTCGAGCGCGTGGAAGGATTTGCCACAGAGGCGGAGTGGCGCAGAGCCTACCAGGAAATCAACGAGTTTGAGGAGCAATTAACCAGCGCAGGCGGCGTTTTGGTCAAGTTTTGGCTGCACATCAGCCCTGAGGAGCAGCTGCGGCGGTTTGAGGAGCGCCAGAACAATCCTTTTAAGCAGCACAAGCTGACACCGGAAGACTGGCGGAATCGGGAAAATTGGCCCCTGTATAATGTGGCGGTGAACCAGATGGTTCAGCGCACCAGCACGCCGGCGGCACCTTGGACGGTAGTTGCCGGTAATGACAAATACTACGCCCGCGTCAAAGTTATCAAAACTGTCACCCAGGCGATTGAGAATCAGCTGAAACGCCGGCACAGGGGTTAGGGGTTGTTAGGGGTTAGGGGTTTCCCTCGTTCCCAGCTCATGCTGGGAACGCAGAAAAGAGAGGCTCTGCCTCTGTCGATCGGGAAACGAGGCAGAGCCTCGTTCGCAGGCATCTCCCATAAGGAGCCTGGGAACGAGAAAAAAATCCGGGCTTCCATTATCCGGGCTTCCATTATGCCCTATGCCCAATCCCCAATCCGGGCTTCCATTATCCGGACTTCCATTATCCCCACGCCCAACTCTTAAAAACACATCAGCGTTTCCTTGGTTTCCTTGTGAGTCCAAGCAGTGATGCCGGCAGCTATTAAGCAGAGGTAGC
>CAZJNL010001159.1:0-2223 GCA_964546515.1 uncultured Oscillatoria sp. | reverse complement strand
ATATAGCAGTTCGAGTGCGGAAAATAGGGATTTTCTCAGAAACTGTCCCGGGAGAAATTTGCGGCTTGGCTAGTGATGAAATGCTATTGATTGTAAAACGGTAACGGTATGGCAGTGCTTTGTACAAAACGGATAGGCGTCTTAACCAGTGGCGGCGACTCGCCGGGGATGAACGCAGCAGTGCGGGCGGTAGTGCGCACCGCCCTAGAGCGTCAAGTCGAAGTGTGCGCTATCTACGAAGGCTACCAAGGCATGGTAGAGGGGGGCGATCGCATCCGCCTGCTGGGCTGGGAGAGCGTAGGCGGCATCTTGCACAAAGGCGGAACAGTCATTGGCTCCGCTCGCTGCAAAGCTTTCCGCACTCGCGAAGGACGCCTGAAAGCAGCCCGCAACCTCCTGCAACACGCCATTGACGCCTTAGTCGTCATCGGGGGAGACGGGAGTCTCACGGGCGCAGACGTCTTCCGAGCCGAATGGCCAGAACTGCTGAAGGAACTGCTACAAGCGGGCGAGATTTCCCAGGAACAAGCGGACTGTCACCCCGCTCTCGCCATTGTCGGGCTGCCTGCTTCCATAGATAATGACATGTACGGAAGCGACATGACCATCGGCACCGACACAGCGCTGCACCGGATTACCGAAGCCGTTGACGCCATATCCTCCACCGCCGCCAGCCACCAGCGCACCTTTGTCGTAGAAGTCATGGGGCGCAACTGCGGCTATTTGGCGCTGATGGGGGCGCTCGCCACCGGCGCAGACTGGGTGTTCATTCCCGAATGCCCGCCCGCTGAAGACAGCTGGCAAGACCGGATGTGTCAGGTACTCAAAGCCGGGCGAGAATCCGGACGCCGAGACAGTATTGTGATTGTAGCAGAGGGCGCTCAAGACCGGCATGGCCATCCGATCGGCTGCGATTGCGTCAGAAAAGTCCTGGAAGAAAGACTCGGTGAGGACACCCGCGTCACGATTTTGGGTCATGTCCAGCGCGGGGGCTCCCCCAGCGTCTTCGACCGCAATTTAAGCACCATGCTCGGTCACGCCGCCGTCGAGTACATTCTGTCCGCCACACCGGAATCAGAGTCCGTACTGATCGGCATGCGGGGGAACCGCATCGTCCACTCGCCCCTAATGCAGTGCGTCCAGCAGAGTCACGCCGTCGCCAACGCCATCGGGCGGGGAGAATACGACCAAGCGATGCAAATGCGGGGCAGCAGCTTTAAGGAAGCCTACCACACCCTGCAGACCCTGATGCGAGCCAAGCCTCGCACCCCGGAACCCGGAGAGAAACCCTTGCGGCTGGCGGTGCTCAACGCCGGCTCCGCCGCAGCGGGGATGAACACCGCAGTGCGAGCGTTCGTGCGCCTCGGCATCGACAAAGGTAACACCCTACTGGGAATCGAGCAAGGGTTCCGGGGATTAATTGAAGGCAGAATCAGGGAACTCAACTGGCTGAGCGTCGCGGGATGGGCCACCACCGGCGGCTCCGAACTGGGAACCAGCCGCAAAATTCCCCAAGCGAAAGATTTCTATACCATCGCCCGTCACATCGAAGAGCACAACATCCAGGGATTGCTAGTCATCGGCGGCTGGGTTGGTTACGAAGCCGCCTACCAGCTTTACTCCCAGCGGGATACCTTCCCCGCCTTCAATATTCCCATCCTCTGCATGCCGGCTAGCATCGACAACAACCTCCCCGGTTCCGAACTGAGCGTCGGTGCGGATACGGCTCTCAACAACATCACTCAAGCCGTAGACAAGATTAAGCAGTCCGCTGTCGCCTCCAACCGCTGCTTTATCGTTGAAGTGATGGGTCGCTACTGCGGCTATTTGGCGCTGATGAGCGGTTTAGCCACCGGCGCGGAACAAGTCTATCTCAACGAAGAAGGCATCACCCTCAGTCACCTGCAGCGAGACTTGTCTTACCTGATCGACGGGTTTAAGCGCGGCAAACGGGTGGGCTTGGTGATTTGCAACGAAAATGCCAATCCAGTCTATAATTCGGATTTCATCAGCGCCATGTTTGCCGAAGAAGGCCAGCAGGTCTTCCAAGTGCGCAAAGCCATTTTGGGCCACTTGCAACAGGGAGGCGACCCCTCGCCCTTCGACCGCATCCAAGCCACCCGATTCGCCGCCAAGAGCCTCGACTTTCTGATCGAGGAAGCTCAAAAGGCTTCACCCGCCAGTGCCTTCATCGGGTTGCAAGCAGGTCTTACCCAGTTCTTC
>CAZJNL010001158.1:0-2227 GCA_964546515.1 uncultured Oscillatoria sp. | reverse complement strand
GGAACACAGCCCACCAATTCTCAGCCACAACCTTCTATTGGAACACAGCCCACCAATTCTCAGCCACAACCTTCTATTGGAACACAGCCCACCAATTCTCAGCCACAACCTTCTATTGGAACACAGCCCACCAATTCTCAGCCACAACCTTCTGCCACCAGTCAGCCCCAACCAAACAATTCTCAGGCACAATCCGCTGTCATCGCAGGGACACAGCTAAACAATACTCAGACACAACCCCTTGCTACTGCTGAACCCCAGCCAAACAATTCTCAGACACAACCCCTTGCTACTGCTGAACCCCAGCCAAACAATTCTCAGGCACAACCCTCTGCTGAACCCCAGCCAAATAATCCTGACTCCCAGCGCGGTGCCAGCAATAAACCTGAGGCAAAAAAACCTGAATCACAGCCTCCTGCCACCGCTCAACCTGCAGATAGCGCCCGCACTATAGACAATCTCACCGCCTTGCTAGAGCAAAGTCGGGATAAAGAATTTTCTCAGTATTTTGGAATAAATTTCTCTAACCAACTGTCGTCCTCACAAAGCATACGAGAGGCTCTGGCAACCATTGCTTCCCAAACCGGCAACCGCTCTGCTATAATATATGTGACGGCACTTCCTGCCCAATTGGATATGGTAGTGTTCACGCCAGAAGGGCGGCCAATACGCAGGGCTGTCCCGGAAGCAAAGCGGGAGGAACTGCTGAAAGTTGTCAGCGAGTTTCGCGACAAAATTACAGCGCCGCGCTTGCGCAATTCCACCGACTATTTGCAACCGGCGCAGCAGCTGTATCAGTGGCTGATTGCGCCAATCGAGTCGGAATTGACTGCCGCTAAAATCGACACGCTGCTGTTCAGTATGGATGCCGGATTGCGCAGTGTGCCGGTGGCGGCGCTGCATGACGGCAAACAGTTTCTTGTGGAAAAGTACAGTCTCGCTCTCATACCAAGTGTCAGTTTGATGGACACTCGTTACCAATCCCTCAAGGGGACGCGAGTGCTGGCAATGGGCGCTTCGGAATTTCGCGACCAAAATCCCTTGCCTGCGGTGCCGGTGGAGTTGCAAACGATCACGCAGCAGCTGTGGCAAGGTCAAGCTTTTTTGAACGAAGGTTTCACCCGCAACAATCTCAATGAGCAACGCCAGAACTATCCCTACCAGATTCTTCACCTAGCCACCCATGGCGAATTCAAACCCGGAGAAATCAAGAATTCTTACATTGCGCTGTGGAACGAAAAGCTGCGTCTGGATGAGCTGAGCAAGCTTCGCTTAAATAATCCGCCGGTGGAATTGTTGGTGCTGTCTGCTTGTCGCACTGCAGTGGGCGATGAAAAGGCGGAGTTGGGGTTTGCCGGTTTCGCGGTAGCGGCGGGGGTAAAATCAGCTTTAGCGAGTCTGTGGTACGTCAGCGATGAGGGAACTTTAGGGCTGATGACGGAATTTTACAGCCAGCTGAACCATGCTAAGATTAAGGCGGAGGCGCTGCGTCAAGCGCAGCTAGCGATGATGAGGGGAGAAGTGCGGATAGAGTCGGGTACATTGCGCGGTGGCGGAATTCGTGGCGGCGTAGCGCTGCCGGCGCAATTGGCGACTTTAGGGAACACAAATTTATCCCATCCCTATTATTGGTCTGGGTTTACCATGATTGGCAGTCCGTGGTAAAAACAGTAGGGTGCGTTAGCGCTTGGAGTACGGCACCCTACTTCTTTGCCGTGCCGGCACCCCCTAACTGACCGGCCTATAATAGATTAAAAAATATTCCCTTGTGTTTAGAAAAATTAAGTTTCATTAAACCGCATTGCTAGCTGATTTTTATCGGAGTTTTGCCCGCAAAAAATTTCAGTATTTTCTCGGATGTCGCCTGCCATAAACAGCTCATACAGTGTTAAATGAAGGCACCGCCAAAGCCTCCCTACCAGAGCGGGGAACTTAGGAGGAAAGCCAGTTCAAAAGGCCGATGCAGGAATCTTCTGAACACCGGCGCAATCATCCCTCTGCATTCTTCACAGTTCCATTCAATGGGTGTTTTCGATGAAATCCTTTGCCGCAAACCTCAGTCTGTTGCTTGCTGTTCTTCCCTACCTTGGGGCGCTTGCCTCCGCAACACCGGCACTCTCCCAACCCATCACCCCCGCACCCGACGGCACCGGCACAACTGTCACGCCGCAGGGCAATACCTTTAACATACAAGGCGGCTCCCTGTCAAGAGATGGCGCGAATCTCT
>CAZJNL010001157.1:0-2228 GCA_964546515.1 uncultured Oscillatoria sp. | reverse complement strand
GGTGAGTTTGGGGGGTGGGGGCGCTTCGTTTGGGGTCGAAATACAGTCTACTGCCAAAGCGCTGCCGGTGAGGGGATCTGTAGGGCTTTGGGGGATGCCGCCTCTGCCGGTGACGGTGAAGCTGCTGCCTCTGGCGACGGCTTCGCAGGGGTTGCGAATTAGGCCGGTGATATCCTGCAGCTGTGATGGCAGTTCGATTAACCCAGAGGTGGGGTCAGTGTTAGGGGTGTTAATGGTGACGACTCCGTTTAGCTGCGGATTGCCTCCTGTGGCGGTAATGTCACTGTTTGCGGTGGGATCTAGCCGGTACTGAGTGCCAAAAATGCCAGTTGCGTTGATGGTGACTTTTCCGCCAAAGCTTTCTTGGGAGTTGGCGCTGATGTCGCTATTTTCTAGGGCGGCTATGGTGTCGGTATTGAAGGTGATATTGCCGCCGGAACTGTTGCCTTGGGCGTTGGTGGTGATGCCGCTGTTGTGGCGCATTTGAATACTGCCGGCGTTGAGGGTAATGTTGCCGCCGCCGACTGAAGTATCGGCGCTGACAGAAGCCCGGTTATCTAGGCGGATGGCGCTGGCATTCACGGTTAAGTTGCCGGCGACTCCAGTGCCCTGACTGCTAGCAGTGACGGTAGCCCCATCCCGCACAGTTAGCTGCTGAGTTTCTACCGTCAAATCGCCGCCTTTGCCGGTGGAGTCAGAGTCAGTTGAAGCAAACAACCTGCTGGAAAACTGACCGTCAGGTGTAGTGCCAATCACCTCTACTGACTCCGCAGCCCGTACTTTCAGCGTTCCCGCGTTACCGGCACCGAAAGTACCAGCGTTAATCTGGGCCCCATCCCGAAGAGTCAACCGGCCTGTTTCCACAGTCAAATCGCCCCCATTGCCGGTTGCACCAGAGCTGACGCTGGCAAACAAGTCACTGCCAATCAGGTTTATTAATTCAGTAGCCCTCACTGTCAGCTTTCCGGCGTCACCGGCACCAGAAGTAATAGCGGAAATTTGCGCCCCATCCCGGACAGTTAACCTGCTTGTTTCCACCATCAAATCGCCCCCATTGCCGGTTGAGTCAGAGTAAATTGAAGCAAACAAACCACTGGGATACACACCGTCAGCTGTGGTGCCAATCACCTCTACCGACTCCGCAGCCCGCACTTTCAGCGTTCCCGCGTTACCGGCACCAAAAGTACTAGCAGAAATCTGTGCCCCATCCCGAACAGTCAACCGACCTGTTTCCAGAGTCAAATCGCCTCCATTGCCGGTTGAGTCAGACTGAGTTGAAGCAAACAAACCGCTGGGAGCAAGACCGTCAGCTGTGGTGCCAATCACCTCTACCGACTCCGCAGCCCGCACTTTCAGCGTTCCCGCATTACCGGCACCAAAAGTACCCGTGCCAATCTGCGCCCCATCCCGGACAATCAACCGGCCAGTTTCCACCGTCAAATTGCCGCCATTGCCGGTTGAGTTGGGTTCAGCTGTAGTAAACACCTCAGCTAAGGTGCCAATTACCTCTACCGACTCCGCAGCCCGTACTTTCAGCGTTCCCGCGTCACCGGCACCCCAAGTGCCAGCGCCAATCTGCCCCCCATTCCGGAGGGTAAGCCAGCCTGTTTCCACCGTCAAATCGCCGCCATTGCCGGTTGCGCCCGGACTGACATTAGCAAACAAACCGCTGGAAAATATACCGTCAGGTGTGGTGCCAGTCACCTCTACCGACTCCGCCGCCCGCACACTCAAGGAACCTCCGGCATTGCCACCTTCTGTCTCCCCAATAATGACTGAACCCTCACTGAGGGTGAGGCGCCTTCCTGTAACCTGAATTGTGCCACTCCCACTGCCACTCACATCTGCTGAAGCTGCCTGCGATAGCTGGATATCTTGGAAGTTCTGCACTCCTGAATAGGAGAGCACCCAACCGGCACTGTTGGGAATCAGACTGACATAACTTCCCGCGCCCGCACTTCCCAGTTCGATGCGCCCTCCTTCTGCTGTCACATTTCCCCCGATTAGGGAAATGTCGCCACCTACTAGGGCTAAAGTTTGACCGGCACTCACTTGCAGTCCCGCCGATCTGTTATCCAGAATTATAGCATAAGTCTCGGGGTCAAGACTCATATTGTGACCGGCACCCCGCACGACAATCTCTCCCGGATTCTGCCCCAATTGCAAGCCGACCGGCACATTGACTGTCAGCAGCGGTGGCGCTGCCGGGTTTGTGGCGCTGAAAAAGC
>CAZJNL010001156.1:0-2229 GCA_964546515.1 uncultured Oscillatoria sp. | reverse complement strand
CCCCACTATACCGTGCAAGGCGTTTTGAAACACCTCACCTTTCACCCAGTAATAAAGATATGCCGGCCACAAAACCTCTTGATTTGGCCTGATAATTCCCACGCTGCTAGAAAGGCCAAAACGGTCTTCTGGCTTCATTAAATAAGGGATGCCAATCGTGCCAATAATCCCCATCAGCACGTCCCCAGATCTCGGTCGGCTGGGCGTCCTTGTGTCGGAGCGAAAATGCTTGTTGAAATCCGCTTCCGATATCCGCCCCACCTTCCACAAATTCAACCCACTCTCTTTTAAATTTTTGGCAGTTACATACAGCACACCGGCATCCAGCCGCTCCAGTCTGGCGTGAGTGCCGTCGCCCACCGTACAGTCGTCCCCCAGCCTCCGCTGCACCCATTCAGTCTTTGCCGTTTCCATCAATTGAGAATTCATAACCGTTTTTCCTCTCCCGTTGCCTCAATTTTCTAAACTTGCAGGGTCGGGTTCACCCCCTGCGAAGGCGAGTTAACCCGACCTACTTGCTGGTTGCCAAGTATATCTCTAAACACGCCCCTAATGCCAGTAGCTTGGGTTATTAATCAACCCGCCCCTACCTGCAATAAGGTGAGCTGCGGATATCATATCAAAACCCCGCATTCTTTTCCAGCAACTTCGCCACACTCTCTGCAATCCGCTCCTGAAAATCCAGCGCAAGGGCGTTGAGCTTCACCAGTTCCTCATTCAACTCTTCCAGCCTTTCGGCAAAGTCGAAATCCTCCTCCTGCGTCTTTGCAACGCCCACATAGCGCCCCGGATTGAGACTCCAGCTCTGCGCCTCAATCTCTGCAAGGGTTGCCACCTTGCACAGCCCCGGCACGTCGGTGTACACTCCCTCTGGAAACATCTTGCGCAGCATTTCCTCGCCGCCCTTACCCGTCGCCAGCTCCTCGCCCCGGTACATGCGCACGATGTTTGTCAGAAACTCAATCTGCGCCGGATTGAACTGCCGGTGGGCGCGATCGCTCTGGTGGAAGATGTGCCTAGCCTCAATAAACAGCACCTTATCCCGGCGCGGCGTCTTCACCTTGCCCCGATCCAAAAACCACACCGTGCAAGGCAGCCTCACGGTATAGAAAAAGTATGGCCCCACCACAATCATCACATCCACCGCCCCACTCAAAATCAGCTGGCGGCGAATCTCCTGTTCCGAGAGCAGGGTGTCGCTTGCCGAGTTGGCCATCACGAATCCCGCCCGCCCCGTCTCGTTCAAGGCGCTGTAGATCAGCTGAATCCACAGGTAATTTGCATTATCCACCCTCGGCAGGCCAAAAGGAAAGCGGTTATCGTCTTTCAGGCGCTGCTTGTCCACCCTGTCCACATTGAACGGCGGATTGGCCATCACGAAATCAAACTTGCCGGCGCTGCTGTGAACGTCCTCGTAGTAGGTGTTGCAGTGACGAATGTCCCCCACCAGCCCGTGCACAGCCAGATTTAGCTTGCACAGGCGCACCGTCTCGGCAATCTTGTCTTGCCCGAAAATGCTAATTTCCGCGCTCGGGTTGTGGTTGCGCTTTTCCACAAACGACGCACTCTGCACGAACATCCCCCCGGAACCGCAAGCTGGGTCAAAAATGCGCCCGTGGAATGGCTCAATTATCTCCACAATCAGCTTCACAATCGACGTGGGGGTGAAGAACTCGCCCCCCTTCTGCCCCTCGCTCATGGCGAAGTTCCCCAGAAAATACTCGTATATCTTCCCGAAGGCGTCCCCTTCTATGTCCATCGGGATCGCCTGGAAGTTTTCGATTAGCGCCACCAGAATGTCGCTGTCGAGCCGGTGATAATTCTTCGGCAACACGTCTTTCAGCTGCAGGTTCGCCGCTTCCACCGCTTCCATAGCGTCGTCGATCGCCTTGCCTATGTCCTCTGTTTTTGGCAGCTTCACCAGTTTGGAGAAGCGGGCCACTTCCGGCAGGCACATCCGGAAGCCAGAATGGACTTTCTCCCGCTGCGCCGCACAGTGTAAAATCCTGTACTCGGCGTAGCGCAGGAAAATCAGCCCCAGCACCGGCACCGAGTATTCCGACGGCTTCAGTTTGGAATTGGCCCGCAGCTGGTCGGCAGCTGCCCACAGGCGCTTTTCAATTTCGCTGTACTTCGCTGGCATCTCATACGCAAGTTGTGACTTTTGAGCTGTGAGTCGCGAATCCAAAACTCCTAACTCCTAGCTCATCCCCCATTCTACGCCCAACC
>CAZJNL010001155.1:0-2231 GCA_964546515.1 uncultured Oscillatoria sp. | reverse complement strand
GAGTTCGCGGCGCAAAAGCAGGTTGAGGGTGCTGTCGAGGCTGTCGGGAAACTCGCGGGAGAGAAATTGCCGGCTGAATATAGCGCGTTCCCCCTGTGCGGCGATGCGGCGCAATACGGCTAACCCACCGGCATCTATTTGGTTGCGTTCGATGTCGGAGAAAAAGAAACTGCCACTTTCTAAAGCACGCGGCACTGCAGCTTCTATATCGGCTAAGGTGGCAAACCGGCGCACTGAGGGATATTGCTCGTTTTTGAGAATCACAATCTCGTTGCAGAGGAGTTGCACCAAAAAGGGGTGATGGCGGGTCAAATCTAGAACTCGCTGCACCGCATCGGGTTCATAGCGCAGGGTAAAATCTTTGATGGGTCGCTCTATCAGCTGACGCGCTTCGGGTTCTCTCAGGTAGCTGATATGCACGACTTGCACGTTGATCAGGTAGCTCGCCCACCGCTGAAATTCCTCTATCGTGTGGGAGCCGGCGAGCAGCACTTTGAAGCGGGGGCGGTGCTGGATTAAGTGGCGCAGCATTCCCAAAATGCGCTCTTCATCAAAGCGTCCTTTCCTGATGGCGCTGTCTAAAGCCTCGAATTCATCCAAGGCAAGCAGGGCGGTATTTTGTTCGAGTATCTGTTCGACCTTTTCTAGCCATTCGTCGAAGCCGGTGAAGGGATCTGCTGCTAGGGTTTCGCGGGGGAGGGGCGGCAGGGTCAATTCGCTTTGTCGCTTGGCTGATTTTATCATGCCTCTAGCGAGGTTGTAGAGAAAACCGGCATGGTCACTCGCATTTGCTATCGGCCCTTGCAAGTCCACAAACATGGGAATAATGCTGTTGGGGAGCAGGCGTCCGAGGTTGTTGAGAAGGGAGGTTTTGCCCATGCGCCGCTGACCGTAGAGTAGCAAAGGGGGGCGACGCCGGTCTAGCAGTAATTGCTCGATGCGCTTGCCAATCTCAGTGCCGCTGATATCAGCGGGTTTGACAAAGATTTGCTGCTGCTCATTCAGGGGGATGCCAGTGATGTAGGGGTTGTCAATCTCTTGGCGGAGTTCAGCTTCTTTTGCCAGTTCGGACACACGCTCGGCAAGAATTTGATGCCAGCGGAGGGCGATGGGCTGAAACCGAACCGCGTATTTGTCGCTGCTGCGGGTTAAATCCTGCAACTGAGCATATAAACGATCTGCCACAGCGCTGAGCCCTAGACGCTGGTTATAAACACTTTCTTGATTGAGAGCAGCGTCTGCATCCTCGCTGATGCGGTTGAAGATGCGAAGCACTGCGCCGGCTGGGCTTTCCAGTTCGGTAACTCCCAGATTGCGGTGAGCGTTACGGATGGCTTCCACATCCGAACAGCGTTCTAAACTCCGTGCGTCCAGTTCAATTTGTGCCGCCTGTGCCGCCAAGCGCTGCCGGCTGGCGCTCAGGTATTTGATGGCAGCTTTTCCCTCAGCTGGGTTGCGCTCCATCACTAAGAGGAGATGCTTGTCCAAGTCATAGAGGGGAATGCGCTGCCACTCATACCAAAAGGCAGAATGCCAGCGCAACAGACTGGGTTGAGTGCCAGTACGTTTTTTGTCCAGTTGATACAGCAGGATATTCCATACGTTCAGGAAGGGATAGAGTACCACTGGTAGCCACTGTACAGCGGGGTTCCGCCAGCCCCCTTGTTTAATCAACAAAATCAGAGAGGACTTAGGCTTCAAATCGGGGTCAATCCTGGTTAAGTGATTGCGGAAAGCTGTGGGGCGGAAGACAAGCCAGAACAGCAGTTGCAGCGTGCCCAGAATTAGGTTGGGGTGCTGCTCGTCGGGTGCGTAGGTGTAGGCGTTGCGCGGGACGTTCATGCTAATTCTTTACCTGTCACTCCAACAAATGTTTGAAGGGCTGTATCTGCTGTAACCCTTCTTTGCGCCAGCCGTCTCCAGTTTCCCCATTTTCCAGACTAAATAATCGCTCTTGACAGAGGATTTGCAGCAGAAGTGGCCATCGTCCGCTTTGGGTAAAAATCCACTGTACATCCTCATCTGGGAAGGTAATCGGCGAACCGGCAATCAACTCACGCGCCTCTGCCTCTGTCAGCGGCCCCAAAGTCGCGCTATATCCGAAAATGTTGAAAAAGGGAGAACTGTGCCCGGTGTTGTGAGCCAGTTCAACCGGCAATTCCGGGGTTGCTAGCACAAACGCCAGATTTCCACCGGCATAATTGGTTGCCCAAGATCGCAAACACTCCCAG
>CAZJNL010001154.1:0-2233 GCA_964546515.1 uncultured Oscillatoria sp. | reverse complement strand
GGAGTTGCCGGTGCTACTGGCGCAACCGGCAAAGAGGTTGACTCAACTAGAGTTGCCGGTGCAACTGGCGCAACCGGCAAAGAGGCACTTACAGGAGTTGCCGGCTCAACCTGCTCATCAGGCAATTCGTTTGACTCCACCGGCACTACTGGCGCTACCGGCTCAACCGGCAATTCCGCTGACGCCACCGGCACTACTGGCGCAACCGGCTCATCAGGCAATTCGGTTGACTCCACCGGGATTGCCGGTGCAACTGGCGCAACCGGCAATTCAGCTGACTCAACTGGAGTTGCCGGCGCAACTGGCGCAACCGGCAATTCAGCTGACTCAACTGGAGTTGCCGGTGCTACTGGCTCAACCGGCAATTCAGCTGACTCCACCGGCATGAAGGGTGCTACTGGCACATCAGGCAATTCCCCACTTGCAGGAGTTGCCGGCGCTACTGGCACATCAGGCAATTCCCCACTTACAGGAGTTGCCGGCGCTACTGGCACATCAGGCAATTCCCCACTTACAGGAGTTGCCGGTGCTACTGGCACATCAGGCAATTCAACCTCCTCAATTGGGGTTGCTGGCGCAACAGCTTCAGAAAGCAACGCGGCTGAATCATCACTCACCGGCACAGTTTCCTCAGACGCCAACTCAGCTGAATCCTCAGAAGTCACCGGCTTTGCTAACCCGCTACCCGCACCCGACAATTCACTTGACAATATATCTGCAATGTCTGGCAAGCACTTGCGCCCCTCAGCCACCCCAAAGGTTTGCCAGTGTTCAAACGCCTGCATCCTGTCGCTTCCGAATGCCGCCGACAAATCCGCGTACTTAGCCAAATAAAAGTCTAAATCGACTTTCTCTGAAAATTTCCGCCCTGACGCCACCCCGTACCTTTGCAAATGCTCGAACGCCAGCTTCAAATCATCCCCGAAAGCTTCCTTCAAGTCGGCGTTGCTCTCCAAATAATACTTCAAATCCACCCAAGGACAAAACCCCCGCCCTGACGACAGCCCAAACTTTTGCAAGTGCTCAAACGCCAGCTTTGTATCCTCTCCGAAAGCTTCCTTCAAGTCGGCGTTGCTCTCCAAATAATACTTCAAATCCACCCACTGCGAGATTTTCCGCCCTGACGACAGCCCAAACTTTTGCAAGTGTTCGTACAGCTGTTGGGGCGTCGTCAAGCCTGCTTCCGCCAGCTCCGGGTTGCTCAACCCATAGTATTTCCAATCCACCAACAGCGAGCAGGAGCGCCCTTCCTTTATGCCAAACTCTTGGAAATGCTCGTACAGTTGCTCTGGCGTCTTCAAACCGGCACTCGCCAAGTCTGGATTCATCTCGACCTAATACTTCGCATCAAATACCTCGCCAGCTTGTCGCTCCGACAATTCTGTGGTATAATCCCCAACAGACAACTCGCCGGTGAGCGAATCGATATTGCCGGTCATTTCCAGCGTCTTCCCCGCCGCATCCCCACCTGCTCGCGCCACCGGAGCGAAATCCCCTCCCACAATTAAATTCTCGGTGGCAATCCCTTCTGAACTGTCCAGAATCTCCCCACTGCTTACAATCGCTGGCAATTTCCCATCCGCTTCTGCGCCGGTGATGCCGAGGCTTCCACTTCCGGGATAGTTCGCAATCAAGGGGCAGTCCATAGTTGTTGGCAGGCATGCCAATCAATCCGCCACTGGTTGGGCTACCGCTCAAAAAGTCACCATTTAATTCGTACCTTTGCACCTGCCTCCAAAAATCCACACCGCACTGCGATTCTCTCCTGCAGAAAGGGAAAATAACCACCCCCACAGCCGTGCGAGACATCTCTGGACATTTCTGCTTTATCCTCCCAAATTCTATCTTCTGTTTTTATAACTCTGCCTCCGGGTAATTGCGTATTTTTTAAACCCTGACTTTCAAACATCATTTATTTAAAAAAAATCAGGGATATATCATAAGAAAATGCGGGCATTACATCTTTTGTAAATAAGAAATGTAACGGGAACTTAGGCACGCTTTAGTCTCGCCCCAGATACCGCCTTTATTGCTCCGGCACCCCCCTTTTGAAGGGGGGCGGGGGGGATCTAAAGGGGGCGTTGCACATCAAAAGGATGAAACTGTACGCGCAATCGCGAGCTCGGTTGCCCCGCGCACTTCGGACAGGGCAGTCTCCGTGGGTGGCATGCCCCTAAAAGGGTTGGCTCTAAGAGTTCCCCCCCCCTTGTTAAGGGGGGGCAGGGGGGGGATC
>CAZJNL010001153.1:0-2234 GCA_964546515.1 uncultured Oscillatoria sp. | reverse complement strand
CAACTTCCGCTTAGGATCGTTATGATGCGACACCCACACCCGACTCCCAACCGCACAAACCCCCAACATCGGGCCGGTATTGGCGCAGTGCGCAGTAATCTTCTCCCCCGTATCCAGCTCAATATCACAAAAAAACCGCTTGTAGCGCCTAACCAAAACACCAGACAGCAGAGGTGGGTACTTATAAACAAAATCCGTCATTACGCTTAAATAGTGTTGAATAGCTGTACATATTGTTAACCATTTGTGTCTCAAACCAAAAAACCCACTCGCTCCCTAGCTGGCATCGCCGGCATCGTAGCAGCAGCCACCCTAATCAGCAAAATCTTTGGCCTAGTCCGCCAGCAAGCGATCGCCGCCGCCTTCGGAGTCGGTGCTGCAGCTGACGCCTACAACTACGCCTACGTCATCCCCGGCTTCCTCTTCGTCCTCCTCGGCGGCATCAATGGCCCATTCCACAGCGCCATCGTCAGCGTCCTCGCCAAACGCAAACAAGAAGAAGCCGCACCCCTCGTCGAAACCATCACCACCCTCGTCGGCGGCGCACTCCTGTTCGTCACCATCGCCCTGATCATCTTCGCCGAACCCCTCACCGACGTAGTAGCCCCCGGGTTAAGCAAAACACCCGCCGGCGAAACCATTCGCCAGATCGCCATCCAGCAATTTCGCATCATGGCCCCGATGGCCCTGCTAGCCGGCCTGATTGGCATCGGCTTCGGCACCCTCAACGCCGCCGATCAATACTGGCTCCCCTCCATCAGCCCCCTCTTCTCCAGCGCCGCCGTCATCGGCGGACTGGCCATCCTCACCGTCCAGCTAGGGCCCAAAATCACCGACCCCAAATACGCCATGCTGGGCGGTCTAGTTTTAGCCTGGGGAACCCTAGCCGGCGCAATCCTCCAGTGGGCCATACAGGTCGGTGCCCAGTGGCGTGCCGGCATGGGCACCCTGCGCCTGCGGTTTGACTTCCAGCAGCCCGGAGTGCGCGAAGTCCTCAACGTCCTCGGGCCCGCAACCTTCTCCTCAGGCATGCTGCAAATCAACGTCTACACCGACTTGTGGTTTGCCTCCTTCATCCCCCAAGCTGCCGCCGCCCTTGGCTACGCCGGCTTGCTCGTGCAAACCCCCCTCGGCATCATCTCCAACGTCCTCCTCGTCCCCCTGCTGCCCGTCTTTTCCCGGCTAGCTGACCCCCAAGACTGGCCCGAACTCAAAATGCGGATTCGCCAAGGCTTAATCCTCACCGGCATCACCATGCTGCCCCTCAGCGCCCTGATGATCACCCTAGCATTCCCCATAGTGCGAGTCGTGTACGAGCGCTACGCCTTCAACAAAGACGCATCCAACTTCGTCGCCGCCGTACTGATCGCCTACGCCCTCGGCATGTTTGTCTACCTCGGGCGAGACGTACTCGTGCGCGTCTTTTATGCCCTCGGCGATGGCGAAACCCCCTTTCGCGTCAGCGTCGCCAACATCTTCCTCAACGCCGTGCTCGATTACCTGCTCGTTGGGCCTTTCGGCGCACCCGGCCTAGTCCTGGCCACAGTCACCGTCAACCTGATCTCCACAATCGCCTTCCTAATACTCCTCGACCGCAAACTCAACGGCTTGCAGTGGCACACCTGGGGCTGGCCAATCCTCGGCTTAACCGGCGGCAGCGTACTTGCCGGTGTGGCCAGCTGGGGCGCACTCTTGGCAGCACAGAACTTAATGGGCACCGAAGGACTGGTGATTCAGCTCATACAACTCAGTCTCGCCAGTCTTGCCGGTTTAGGCGTCTTCGCCCTAGTCGCCACCCAGCTGAAACTGCCAGAAATTGACATCTTCCTCTCCCGCCTGCGCCAGAAGTTTGCCAGATAAGCTGTTAGGCTTTTAATCTGCATATAGTCGAAAAGAGGTATAGCCTCCAGGACGGCGTTCCCAGGCAGATCCTGGGAACGAGGGGACAGAGATGGATAGTGCAAATTTAATGCAAAACATCTAGCGCAAAAGCCCAGTGGGGAAAGGGGACACAACAATCCCCAAATCCCCAAATCCCGGCTTCTAACAAAATTAACCCAGCTTGCGCTGGCACTCCTCCAAAATATCCATCAGCTGAACCTGACACTGCACCGGCAGCAAATCCGCCAGAGGGACTTCCCGCCTGCCGCCGCCCAGTTTCACCGAGATGCCTTGCAGCACCTCCAGCACCCGATCTTCTTGCAGATTGCCACCCTTCAGAAGCGGGTAGAGCT
>CAZJNL010001152.1:0-2239 GCA_964546515.1 uncultured Oscillatoria sp. | reverse complement strand
ATTGAGTTTGGCTATTGCTTGCAAAATACCGAGGGCGGCTCGCACCGAGCGATCTACATCATCTTGGTGGGCGGCGGGATAGCCAAAGTAGGCTAATATTCCGTCTCCGAGATACTGGGCGATGTATCCTTTGAGCGGCTCTATCACCCCTGCGCAGGCTTCTTGGTAGGCGGATAGTATGCGCCACAGCTGTTCGGGCGGGAGCAGCTCCGAGAGCGCTGTGGAGCCAACCAGATCGCAGAACATCACTGTTAACTGGTATGGCGGCTCGGCTTGCGTGCTGGCGTGCGCCTGTGGCTTTTGGAAGGCTTGCAGCCACTCTGGCAAGGCTCGCATCGGGTTTGGGGGTGATAAAGTCATGGACTGTAACCTCTCAAAGCTCTCTGCTCCCTATTAATAGCGAGTAAAAAAATTGCTGTCTATACCTTTTGCAGAGCGATATTTAAAGCTGGAATTGTCTGGGAGAGCCTAAAATAGGACTTGTTAGCTGGAGCGAGGCAAAAATAGCTGAGGCGAGCGGGATATAGGGTTTAATTGCTGGAAATAGCGGCAAATAGCGCTAAATAACAAATGCTACTTTTCCCCCCACGCTCCAAAAAAATCTGCTCTTGTTGAAACAGGTGAGGCGATGAGCCAATTACACCTTTGTCTTTTTCCCAGCTAGGGGTGACTCTTCCCCTTGTGGGGGGCAATGCCATCCGCGCATCTGCGTTGCCTGAGGCGGTGTCCCGCCCAGTCTATTTATAAAGTAAGATACAGTGTTAGGAGGAATGGCTTTCTATGCCCGCAACAGAAATGATGGAAAATGTCAATACGTTGCAACAAAAGTTCATCGAGCAGCTCACCGGCGAGCTTTTTCCCGGACGCCGGCACTCGGAGGCTCAAAAGTTGTGCTTCCAGCTGCGCTTTCACCCCTTGTATCGGGAGGAGAACCATGATAAGATAGCAAAGAGGATAAAAGAAAAGTTCAAGGACGGGTTTCGTGAAAGTTCGATTGCTCCCATGGTGTCTGATGTGGTTCAAAAGCTGCGGGACACATTTGCGGACGCCATGCAAGCGGATGGGGTGCCGGTGGACCGGCTAAATGCCGGTAAGGGCAGACCCCAAGATATTTCCCCCTGGGAAATCGTGTATAATTGGCTGTGGGAGACGGAATTCCCCCGCCGGGGGTGGGCGCTTTCCAAGCAAATCGCCACTTGTGCGCTGGAGGAGTTGCAGATGCAGCCGGTGGCGGAAGATACCAGGCGAGATTTGAAAGATGCGAAACGAGATTGGGATGATGATATTCCAGAGGTGTGCGCGAACACGATCCAGAAAGGGAACCCCTACCGGCTGCAACTCAACTTGCAGCAGCAGGGATGCTTGTTGCTGATTAACCAGGGGGTGAGCGGGACAAAATATCTGTGGTGCCCTTCAAAAGCGATTGCTCCTGTTTGTGAAATTGGGGCGGCTGCGCCGATGGCTTTACCTCAAAAGAAGGCGCTCAAGCAAACACCTTTGACTTTCAACGCTGTTGGGGACGAGTTTTTTCTGGCCATTGTCACCGAGCAACCTTTAAAATTGTCTTGGGTGCGTCCAGAATCGAATCCGAAAGATGAAATTGCTATCAGCGAGGAGCGCCTGCGCGAGATATTTCAAAAAGTGGCGCCGCAGCCTAGCTGTCAGGTGTTTTACAGGACTTTCGCGGTGGCGGAATAGGGGCGTGCGGAACCCCACCCCCAACCCCCTCCCCGCGCTTCGGGGAGGGGACTAAAAGGTGGTAGACTTGTGAGGGGAAAAAGTTTCAATCATCTTGGAACAACGCCGGCACAGGTGAGGGGGTGGGGTTAGGGGCGATCTGGGAAACGGGTTGGCTGAATTTTGGTAAAATCACATCAGGTGGCTTAAGAGGAGCCGGTGTTCATCATGTTCGAGCAAATATTGCAGCAAATTCGGTCGCTGGATCGACAGGTAGTGACAGCCTACGAGCGGGGGGAGTATGAGCGAGGAATCCCTTTAGCTCAACAATTGTGTAACTTGGCAAAAACCTACTTTGGCGAGAACCATCCCTCCTATGCGGCAAGCCTGAATAATTTGGCGGAGCTGTACTACGCAATGGGGCGGTTTGCGAAAGCGGAACCCCTGTATCTGCAAACAAAGGAGATTACAAGAGTCGCCCAGGGCGAGAAACATCCCGACTATGCCGCAAGCCTGAATAATTTGGCGGAGCTGTACTACGCAATGGGGCGGTTTGCGAAAG
>CAZJNL010001151.1:0-2240 GCA_964546515.1 uncultured Oscillatoria sp. | reverse complement strand
ACAGCTGACCAAGTTGACGCCTTGCAGAAAATCTTCAATATCGGTGTCGGTCGAGCCGCAGCCATGCTGAATCAGATGATTCAGTTTCCCATTCGCTTGCAGATCCCTTCTCTCAATATCCTTTCGCCCCTGGAAGTGAAGCTCGAACTGGAAAACCGGCTGGGCAACAATATTATCTCTGCTGTGCGGATTGGCTTCGGAGGGCCGTTTTACGGGAGCGCCCAGTTGGTCTTTCCCGTAGAGAGCGCCTCTCTGCTTGTGGCTATCCTCACGGGTGAAGAACTTGGAGAGCCTGAACTCGATTCGCTCAAAGTTGGCACGCTGACTGAGGTGGGCAATATCTTGATCAATGGAGTCATGGGGTCAATTAGCAACATCCTGCACGAGCGCCTTAACTACACACTTCCTACCTATACAGAAGATACCGTCGAGAACTTGTGGCGATTCAATGAATTGGATGGCCATTCATCTATAATCTTAGCGCGAGCCCGCTTTTCCGTCGAAGAACTCTACATTGAAGGGGACGTAATCGTGCTTTTCATGATGGGTTCTTTGGAGGCAATTATGAAAGCAATCGCGGAAAAAGCTGGATAAAATTATGAACAAAATGCAAATCTGTGAAGAAAGCTTTAAAATTATCGACCGCCTCCCTATCGGAGCGTGCGTTATCCGGGAAGATTTCACAGTCCTGTTTTGGAATACATGCCTGGAGGAGTGGACAAAAATCCCTCGGAGCGAAATCGTCGGGAGGAGCATACTGGCGTATTTTCCCCACCTGAATCAGCCGAAGTACGCCATTAGGCTGCAGCAGATTTTTGAAGGGGGGCTGCCAACCATTTTTTCTTCCCAGCTTCACAAATATATAATTCCCTCAAACCTGTCGGACGGACAGCCGCGCATACAGCACACTACTGTTACTGCTATTCCCGCCGAGAACGGCTCCGGTTTCTACGCTCTTTTTAGTATTGAAGACGTTACAGATTTAACGCGCCGCATCGAAAACTACAGGAAAATGCGGAACCAGGCTCTCCAAGAAGGGAAGGTGCGCCAGCGGGCGGAAAAAGCCTTGCGGGAGAGCGAAGCGCGAGTCCGGCGCTTGGTGGAATCGAATATCATCGGTATTATTATAGCAGATTTTAATGGCAACCTCCATGAAGCTAACGACGCTTTTCTGCAAATAGGCGGGTACGACCGGCAGGATTTTATGGAGGGAAAAGTTCGCTGGACAAACATGACGCCAGAAGAATATCGCCATCCCGACGAGCGAGCGATTGAGCAGGTTAAAGCCAAAGGAACTTGCACTCCCTACGAGAAGGAATTCACTCTCCCAGATGGCAGTCGCGTTTCCGTTCTGGTTGGGATTGCCCTTTTGGAGGGCTCGCAAGATCAGTTTGTTGCCTTTGTGCTGGATATCACCGAGCGCAAGCAGTTGGAGGAAATGCTGCGACAGCAAACCAGGGAATTGGCGCAAGCAAACCGCATGAAAGACGAGTTTATAGCGGTGGTTTCCCACGAACTGCGCACGCCTTTGAATTCTATGCTCGGATGGTCTCAGCTAATCCGCACCCAGAGGTTGAATGAAACTACTGTGCAAAAGGCAATGGAGAGCATTGAGCGCAACGCTAAGGCTCAGGTAAAAATCATCGACGACATTCTGGACGTGTCCCGGATTATTCGCGGGAAAATCCGCCTGAACACTCGTCGTGTTGACCTGGTTCCTGTTATTCATGCCGTGGTTGAGGACATCAATCCAGCGGCTAAGGCTAAGGGCATTCAGATTGAAACTGCAATTGAGTCCTCCGCCTGTCAAGTTTTGGGAGACTCAGACCGGTTGCAGCAAATTTTTTGGAATCTGCTCTCCAACGCGGTTAAGTTCACACCGGCAAAAGGACGGGTTGAGATTCGCCTGTCAGTAGAAATGGCGCATGGGAATGAAGAAAATTCCCAGTGCCCCGCGCCCAGTGCCCCGCGCCCTATTCTCTGTGCCCAAATTCAGGTCAGCGACACCGGCACCGGCATCGATCCTGACTTTCTCCCCCACGTTTTCGAGCCCTTCCGCCAAGCAGACAGCACCACCACCAGAGCCTACGGCGGGCTGGGGCTGGGGCTGGAAATCGTCCGCACTCTGGTAGAACTGCACGGCGGAACTGTCTTGGCAGCCAGTGAGGGAAAAGGAAAGGGGGCAACATTTACGGTGCGGCTGCCCTTTGCGCCCGCTACTGCTAATCTCAGGGATAACA
>CAZJNL010001150.1:0-2240 GCA_964546515.1 uncultured Oscillatoria sp. | reverse complement strand
GAAAAATCCCCAAATCCCCCAATCCCGGCTTTTCATTCCTTCATTCTAAAAACTTCCCTGCCCTTTGGTGGGGAATTTTTGTTGTGCGGCACCATATTGATGGTAGGAATTCGGAATAAAAGCCAGAGCATGCTAGAACAAGACGTCATCATCGTAGGTGGTGGACTTGCCGGCAGTCGCGCCGCAGTAGAGATTGCCCGCAATAACCCCAGCTTGAGCGTAGCCGCAGTCGCCAAAACCCACCCGATTCGCTCCCACTCCGTCGCCGCCCAGGGAGGAATCGCCGCCACCCTCAAAAATGTAGATTCAGCCGACACCAGGGAAGCCCACGCCTTCGACACCGTAAAAGGTTCCGACTACCTCGCCGATCGAGACGCCGTAGAAATCCTCACTCGCGAAGCCCCAGATGTCGTGATTGAGCTGGAACACATGGGCGTGCTGTTCTCCCGCTTACCCGACGGGCGCATCGCGAGCCCCTGCCTTTGGCGAACACAGTCACAACCGCCCCTGCTACGCCGCCGACAAAACCGGTCACGCCATCCTCCACGAACTCGTTAGCAACCTGCGCCGGTATGGCGTCCGCATCTACGACGAGTGGTATGTGATGCAGCTAATACTGGAAGAAGGCCAAGCCAAAGGCGTCGTCATGTACCGCATCCAGGATGGCGCGATTGAAGTCGCCCGCGCTAAGGCGGTGATGTTTGCCACCGGCGGCTACGGTCGGGTTTACAATACCACCTCCAATGACTACGCCTCCACCGGCGACGGTTTGGCCATGTCTGCCCTGGCCGGCGTCCCCCTGGAAGATATGGAGTTTGTGCAGTTCCACCCCACCTGCTTGTATCCCGTCGGCGTGCTGATTTCTGAGGCGGTGCGGGGGGAGGGTGCCTACTTAATTAACAGCGAAGGCGAGCGGTTTATGGCCAACTACGCCCCCAGCCGCATGGAACTGGCACCCAGCGACATCACCTCCCGCGCCATCAGCCGGGAAATTCGCGCCGGACGGGGGATTCATCCCGATGGCAGCGCCGGCGGGCCATTTGTCTATCTCGACCTGCGCCACATGGGGCGCGAGAAAATTATCAGCCGGATTCCTTTTTGCTGGGAGGAAGCCCACCGGCTGCTGGGTATCGACGCCGTGCACCAGCCCATGCCGGTGCGCCCCACAGTCCACTATTCGATGGGCGGCATACCGGTGAATGTCGATGGCCAGGTGCGCAGTGGGCCGGACGGGCTGGTAGAGGGGTTCTTTGCTGCCGGTGAAGCCGCTTGCGTCTCCGTTCACGGTGCCAACCGGCAGGGGAGCAATTCCCTGCTGGAGTGCGTGGTGTACGGGCGTCGCACCGGCGCGGCAATAGCACAATATGTGCAAAACCGCAAGCTCCCGGAAGTGAATGAGCAGCGCTACCTGAGCGCCGCCATCGAGCAAATTGAAGCGCTTTTCAACAAGGAGGGCAAGTACCGGATTGGCCAAGTGCGTCAAACTTTCTAAGACTGCATGACTGCGCACTGCGGTGTGTTTCGCACTTCGGAAATTATGCGCCAGGGGTTGAAGCAGCGGTCGGTGCTGCAGCAGCAGTACCAGCAGGTATACTTGGATGACTTGGGGAGTTGCTGGAACACGGAAATTATTGAAGCGCTGGAATTGCGCAGTTTGATGATTGTCGGTCAGCTAATTTTGACCTCGGCGCTCAACCGGCAAGAAAGTCGGGGTGCCCATTACCGCGAGGATTGTCCGGATCGGGATGACGCCAATTTCCTCAAGCACACTTTTGCTTACTACTCGCAGGCGGGGATTGACTTGCAGTACAAGCAGGTCACTGTTACCATGTTCCAGCCCCAAGAGCGGAAGTATTAAGGCCGGTGGGCATTGGCCCCATGCCCCATGCGCAATGCCCCATGCCCCATGCCCCATGCGCTATGCCCCATAGGCCGCCACTCGATCAAATTTAGAGATATCCGAAAGAAAGGTTTTTACAAATACCCGGTTCAAGACCTGTTTTGTATATATGCTTTCTTCCGGAAATCAGAAAATTCTGCCCCGGGCGGACAAAATATCCCCCAGACTGGGCTGAAATTTGGCCATTGGACACTGGAAATATGCCCCATCCCAGGTGCGTCGGGGACGCCAAGCCCTCAAATTTAGGGATATCCGAAAGAAAGGTTTTTACAAATACCCGGGTTGAGACCTGTTTTGTATATATGCTTTCTTCCGGAAATCAGAAAATTCTGCCCCGGGC
>CAZJNL010001149.1:0-2242 GCA_964546515.1 uncultured Oscillatoria sp. | reverse complement strand
CAGGCTGGGGCCGGTGACGGTGACGACGGCGATGGCCAGGAGAATGGAGGGAAAAGCCAAGAGGATGTCTGTCAGCCAGCCAATGGAGGTTTCCACCGGCCCCCGGAAATAGCCGGCAATCAGCCCCAAAACCACGCCGGCAGCCATTCCCAGCCCCACGGACATTCCACCGGCGCTGAGAGAGGTGCGCATCCCGTACCACACCAGCACCAAAATATCCCGCCCCAGTCCGTCAGTGCCCAACCAGTGCTGGGCGCTGGGGGGTTTCAGCCGCGCCAAGTAGTCCCGGTCAGTGGCGGGATCGTAGGGGTGGAGCATCGGGGCTAGGAGTGCCATCAGCACCAGGGCGACGGTGAGGGCGAAGCCAATTTTCCCCGAAGTGGATTGCCAAAATCGCTGGAAAGAGTTTTGCACGATTTGCTGTTAGTTTAGATATTCTTTCTTTAGTCCGCCTTCGCGGACTACCCTTCGGGAAGCCGCTTCGCGTCTACGTTTGTGTAGCCGCGATTTCAAGAGACTGTTGGCGAATTGATGTGGGGTCTTACCCCACCATGATGCCCCCTTTTGGGGATAGGTTTTGGGGTTTGTCTGCTGGTAGCGCTTTGGGGTTGGGCGAAGCATGAGCGGATGTAATCTTTTCCTTGAGTCCCATAAATAGTCACGCTCATGCTTCGCCCCTACATCGGATCTTGTGTAGGGGCGAAGCATTGGCGCGACAGACTTTGAGACCCCACTCAATATCTTCATTCGCCAATGCTTCGCCCTCAACGTTGGCCAAATAGGGGGTCTCACCCCTCACGAATTCGCCAAAAGCATCTTTCAATCGCCCGGCATCTGGGCAATTTACCGGTACTGAATCCTCGGATCGAGGAAGGCATAGGAGATATCAACGAGCAGGTTAATTAACACAAAGGTAACAGAGACGAACACCACACCGGCTTGCACGACTGGATAGTCTCGCGCCAGAATTCCATCATAAATCCAGGAGCCGATTCCCGGCCATGAGAAGATAGTTTCAGTGAGGATAGCACCGGCGAGGAGGGTGCCGAACTGCAAACCAGTGGTGGTGATCATCGGCAGCAGGGCGTTTTTCAGGGCGTGGATAAATATTATCCGGTATTCGGGAACGCCTTTGGCTCTCGCGGTGCGGATGTAGTCTTGGGAGAGAACTTCCAGCATGGCGCTGCGGGTAATGCGGGCTAGGATTGCTAGGGGAATTGTGCCCAGGGTGAGTGCCGGCAGTATCAGGTGAGCGAGGGTGTCTTTGAGCGCGGCTGCGTCTAGCTTGAGCAGTGCGTCGAGTGTGTAAAAGCCGGTGAGCGGCTTGAAGGTGAAGGCTAAGTCAGCGCTCAGCCTTCCGCTGGCGGGGAGCCACTGCAGGTTGACCGCGAACAGGTAAATGAGCAGCAATCCTAACCAGTATACCGGCAGGGAGACTCCTATTAAAGAGCCGGTCATCAGCAGGTTGTCCAGCCAGCCGTTTTTGCGGACTGCGGCGAAAACCCCTGCCGGTATTCCCAGCAGCAGCGCGACGATCATTGCCGCAACGGATAATTCAAAAGTAGCCGGCCATCTGTTTCGGATTTCCTCGGCGATGGGAATTCCGCTGATGATGCTGGTGCCGAAGTCTAAGCGAATCAGGTTTCCCAGAAAGGCGAGATACTGCACCGGCAGGGGTTGATTTAGACCTAATTGCTGTCGGAGGGCTGCAATCTGTTCGGGTGTGGCTCTTTCGCCAAGCAGCACCACGGCTGGGTCGCCGGGGATCAGGTGCAAGAAGGTGAACACCAAAAGGGTGATTCCCAGGAGTACCGGCAGCAGGCTGAGTAGGCGTTTAGCGATGTATTGCCACATAAAGTTTGAGGGTTTATTTGATAAAACCGCAGATGAACGCAGAAGTAGATGGACGCAGATGAATTTTGCAAAAATCTGCGTTTATGTGCGTTTATCTGCGGTTAATATAGCTCACTTTTTCTCCACTGTTTCAAAAGATTCGGAACCGAGGGGGCTGGGAACCCAACCGGCAAGATTCTTGCGCTGGGCTAAAAGGGGCTGGGAGTGGACAACCGGCACCCGCACGACTTCGCGGTGAAGTATTTCATCGACTTCGGCGTAGATTTTTGCCCTAGCCGTACTGTCTCCAGTAGCCCTTCCTGAATCGAGCAATTTGAGGAGCCGGTCGTTTTTCCAGCCGCCTAAGTCTTGGGTGGAACCGGGTCCGAAGTGGGGATAGTAGAAGTTG
>CAZJNL010001148.1:0-2245 GCA_964546515.1 uncultured Oscillatoria sp. | reverse complement strand
AGTGGCAAGCCACACCGCCCCACACCTACTACAGCGAAATTAAACATGCCGGTGCTGCCAGCCACTGGTGCTGGGACCTGGCGGAATCAACCTGCCGGCAGCGCCCCTACTGGCAGCCCTTTCAAGAGGGCTTTTTCCCCAACTTGAAAACGGCTGTCGAGCAACTTGCCGGTGCGCTGAGCAATGCGATTAAAATCCGCACTCTCCCCCGTCTCGGTCCGGCTGTCAGCTACACCAGCGGCGGCATGGATTCGCGAGTCATCCTTTTTTCCACAGCTGACCGCTCCTCCATATATGGCGTCAACCTTTATGACGTTCCCAATCGAGAAGCGGCTTTAGCCCAGCAACTGTGCGAGACTGCCGGTGTGAAATACATTGGCTTTGCCAGAGACGAGGACTATTACCCGCGCTGGATACGCTCTGGGGTGCGCCTGTCGGGGGCGATGTGGTCAGCAGAAGACAATCATTTTCTGGGAACCCGCGAGCTGCTCGAACAGCTGGGCGCTCGCACGGTGCTGACCGCCTGCCCCGTGGACAATTTGTTCAAAGGAGACAATTTAGAAAAAAGTTACCAGCAATTCTTGGGCCGCAACCTGCCTTTCTTTCAGCTCGACACTCAGCGGCAGGATAGCTTTGAATATGAATATCCGCAGCGACCGGCACCCCCAAAATTTGCCCGGGAGATGGAGCGCCGCATAAAGGAATGGTTTGGGGACACACCGTATCATCTCAAATCGGATGAAGACCACCTCAAATTTGAAGATAAGCACAACCGGCCCGGCTGCTATCAAGCCGCCAGTTCCGGGCCAGTAATGTTTCGCCTTTTTCCTTACGATTCCTTCATCGCTGACCGCGCCATCGCTGAGTGCTACAGCCGCATACCGGCGCGCTGGAAATTGAACGGCACTTTGTGGGAGTTGACAGTCACTCGAATTTGTGGTACAAACGTCGTTGATGCCAACCGGAGCTGGCGGCCCGGTTCTTCTAAAGCCAAAAAACTCCTGATTTTTGCCAAAGACTGGGTGCTGCGGCGTCTGAAACCAGCGCCGGTGGCGCAGCATCAAGGGCCGGCTACCGATGGGTCTTGGCCAAACCTGGGCTGGTATGTGACTCACAGCACTACTCTGCGAGAAATGTGGGATAGCGCGCCGGTTGCAGACCGGCAGCTGATGTGCGATCTTTGGGGGAGCGATCCTTGGCGCGTGCCCCTTGCCGAGTGGTCAAAGCCAGCCGTGCTCAACTCGAAGGGGATGTGTCACGGCAATTCACCTTATGGTTTATTCCGGATTCTGACGCTATTGAATTCTTGGTCAGTACGCCGCAATTCAACAAATAAGTTTGCTGTATAATTGTTCTACAGTAACATGAAAAAAGTATCAGTTATCGTCCCCGTTTACAACGTAGAGAAATACGTCGCCCAGACGATTGAATCTGTACTGGGCCAGACATACCCGCATTTTGAGCTGCTCATCGTTGACGACGAATCTCCAGACAGAAGTGTGGAAATTTGCCGGCAATTCCAAGACTCCCGGATAAAAATTATAAGCCAGAAAAATCGAGGGCTGGCTGGTGCCCGGAACACCGGCATCCGCCACGCAACAGGAGATTATCTGGCATTTCTCGATTCCGATGACCTGTGGCTGCCAGAGAAGCTAGAGAGACACGTCGCGCATCTGGACAGTCGCCCGCAAGTTGGGGTCAGCTTCAGCCGGTCAGCCTTCATTGACGGCGAGGGCAATCCCTTAAACTACTATCAAATGCCGAAACTCACCGGCATTACCACCCCGCACCTGCTGTGCCGCAATCCGATTGGCAATGGCTCCGCGCCGGTGATCCGCCGAGAAGTGCTTGAAGCGATTCGGTTTCAGGATAATATCCACGGAACTGTAGAAGATTTCTACTTTGACGATCGCCTGCGCCAGTCAGAAGATATTGAGTGCTGGATTCGCATCTCGATTAAAACCAATTGGGAAATTGAAGGAATTCCAGAGCCGCTGACTCTGTACCGGGTGAACACCGGCGGGCTTTCTGCGAGCGTGCTCAAACAGCTGGCATCCTGGGAGCAAGCGATTGAGAAAACCCGCTCCTACGCGCCGGATATTGTTGGCAAGTGGGGGAAGTTTTCTTAGCTAGCACACACACTCTCATTCACAAATCTCAAATTCAATCGTCGAGTTACTTTAAACGGTTGAACTTAAACGTGTTATATCCAGCAAGAAGAGCCTACTGCTTTGTACATTTAGAG
>CAZJNL010001147.1:0-2246 GCA_964546515.1 uncultured Oscillatoria sp. | reverse complement strand
CTGGCGCGGGTGACGCTGGCGATTGGGCGCAAGATTGCCATTGACAATCTGGGGTTGCGCGAACCGGCACTCCCTCTGGATACGCTGGATAAGAATATTGTCTGCCAAGATGCGCTGTTTGTCAAGTGGCAAAAGGCAGATGCCATTATTGGCAATCCCCCATTTTTGGGCGGAAAGCATGCGAGGACTGTCTTGGGCGATGACTATATGGAGCGGGTTTTTGAGCGCTTCCCAGAAGTGAGAGATTCGGTTGATTTTTGCTCGTATTGGTTCCGGTTAGCGCACGAACAGTTGGGCGAAAATGGTAGGGCTGGTTTGGTTGGGACGAATTCAATCAGTCAGGGGAAGAGTCGGGCTGCTACTTTGGAGTACATCACTCAAAATGGCGGCTATATCTATGAAGCCATTTCCTCTCAACCTTGGTCCGGCGAGGCAAAAGTTCATGTCAGCATTGTGAATTGGAGCAAACAGCAACCGAAAGCTTGCTATCTGGACAATCGGGCGGTTGCGAGAATCAATTCTTCCCTGACAGCCAATGCAGATGTGTCAGCAGCGGTTCGACTTTCTGCCAATCTGAATAAATGCTTTCAGGGGGTGATTCCTGTAGGCAAAGGTTTTATTGTGACTGAGCGAGAGGTGAAGGCGTGGGTTAAAGATGACCCGAAGAATCGAGAGGTTCTCAAACTGTTTTCAATGGGGGCAAATCTGGCTAAGAACCCTCACGGAAAACCGGAACGCTGGATTATTGACTTTAATGACATGAGCCTTGAGTCCGCCAGCGATTATGTTTTGCCCTTTGAACACCTCAAGTCTACCGTTAAGCCTGAACGGGATAGCAACCGAGATAAAAAAGCGAGAACTGACTGGTGGAAATTTCTGCGAACTCGTCCAGAAATGAGAGAGGCAATCGCGCCGCTATCCCGCTACTTCACGGTTCCCAGAGTTTCCAAATGGGCGGTTTTCATCCCTGCGCCGGTCAGCTGGCTACCGGGTGACAAGTCAGTGGTTGTCGCTGCTGATGATTTCTATGTTTTTGGCATCCTCTCATCTCAAGTCCACCGCATCTGGATGCACGCTCAGAAGTCTACGCTCAAAGCTGATATCGCTTACACTCACAACACTTGCTTTGAAACTTTCCCGTTTCCGCCGGCACCCAGCGGCTTATTGGTGGAGCAAATTCGGACAGCGTCTGAGCAGCTGCATGAATATCGCACGCAAGAAATGGAAAAGAAACAGTGGGGGATTACCCAGCTGTACAATCAATTTTTTGAGGAGCCGGCGAGTCAGCTGTTTAAACTGCACGCCGAGCTGGATAAACTGGTAATGTCAGCTTATGGATTTGACACCGTCGACGGCATTTTAGAGCAACTGCTGGAGTTGAATCAGCAGCTGGCTGTCAACTTTAGCGCCCCGTAATGTATAATTGATTGAACCGCCAAGAACGCCAAGGTCGCCAATAAAATTCCTCTTGGCGTTCTTGGCGTCTACCCTACGGGAAGCCGCGCTTCGCGTCTATGGCGGTTCATTATAAAATTGGACTCACACCGCCAGAAACCGCTGAATCACATCCTGACTAAGTTCGCCGGTGCTTCCAGAAGCGACAATTCCGCCTTTTTGCATGGCGTAGTACCAGTCAGCTTGGCGGACAAAATGGAGGTGCTGTTCCACTAACAGCACCGATATGCCGGTGGATTCAATGATGCGGCGCACCGCCGCTTCAATTTCCAAAATGATAGAAGGTTGAATCCCCTCGGTGGGTTCATCTAGCAGCAGTAATTGGGGATTTCCCATCAGCGCACGGGCGATTGCTAGCTGCTGCTGCTGTCCACCACTCAAGTCGCCTCCCATGCGCGAAAGCATGGATTTCAACACGGGAAATAGCTCGAAAATCTCATCAGGGATAGATTGGTTTTTCGGGCGATCGCGCCGCGCCTCTAAACCCAGCAGCAGATTTTCCTTTACCGTTAGACGGGGGATAATCTCGCGCCCTTGGGGCACATATCCAATTCCCATGCGAGCGCGGCGATCTGGGGATTTGCCGGCTATCAGTTCGCCGCAAAACTTAATCGTGCCGGTGCGCGGCTTAATCAGCCCCATCACTGTTTTCAGCAGCGTAGTTTTGCCCACGCCATTGCGCCCGATCAGACACACCATCTTCCCCGCCGGCACATTTAAATCCACCTGGCGGAGGATGTGACTCTCACCATAATATACATTCAGCCCAGACACTTGCAACATCATATCTT
>CAZJNL010001146.1:511-2246 GCA_964546515.1 uncultured Oscillatoria sp. | reverse complement strand
TGCGGGTATCTTTTTTAAGCGTGAGTGTGTCGGTTTTTAAAGGAAATCTAAAAAAAAGATAAAGGTTGCAATAGGCTTGGGGATCGCTAAAACCCATACGGAATCGAGGGTTGCAGGCTGTTTGGGGCTGGAAGCGCTCAGATAACAATTAAAGAAGAAGATCACTCACAGCTCCAACGAGAATTCTATGAAGACCCGAAATTGCCTTACTTCAGCTTGTCGTCACTGCCGGTTCTACCAGCCAGAGGGACGTCGCGGCGGTCAGTGCCAGCAACTGGGCGTGCCGGTGCAAGGAACCTGGAAGGCTTGCCAGCTGGCGATCCCACCCTTTGCGCCTTCTTGGGAAAATCTGGAAGAAATTATGATCTGGCAGCAGCAAATGCTGAGGGGCCAGGAGTCGCTGTCCCGGGCGGGATCGCTGGACTTTTCTCAGGAAGCTGTCCCCCCTCAGGAAAGCGCCCCCACTCCGGCAACCCCAAAGGCGGCGCTTCTTGCCAATTGAAACAAAAATTCATAAATAATCAGGCTCCCACTTCGGTTCAGGCCGAATATTGCTTTAATTTCTTAACACACATCAGAGGCATCTAGGAATTAACTAAATTTAGCTCTCCCTGCGGAAGAGCAATGGGACTTGCCCGTAGGGTTGGAGTCGGGATGCAGAGGCCCAAAAGGCTGAAACCCTCAGTGCAGGGACAGTCTGGCGTAAGATTGAAGCCGGTCACACCCGTTGGTCGTTCTGGCCAAACAGGGGTGAAACTGCTGCTGACAATCTTCAATCCATTTCTGCCCAAATAAGGTAAAATGCTAACCAATAATTCGCAACCGCTGACGTAGCAGTCGAGGGGTGAAAGTTTTGTCCCAGGTAGAGACGCCACCTGTCGCGTCTCTACATCAAGGAGTGGCCTTAAAAGAAACAGCAGCCTCTCTCCAGGGACGATCTCAGGCGATTCGGCTTCGGGAGTCACACAACAGTTACTCGAAGCCAACAAAAGATTCTCTTCCGAAGTTGAACTGAGTAAGAATTCTCATTGGAAGTCGCACCAGCCATTCAGGCCGGTGCGATTTTGCCATTTATTTCAAGTTGGCAATTGCTAATTGATAGCTGAAAGGGAGAGCGACCTCTAGGGTGCGTTAACAAGGCACCCTACGGCAGCCAGGGGTATTGCCTAAAATCGGGGGGGCGTTTTTCCAGGAAAGCCTGCTTGCCCTCGGCTCCTTCCTCAGTCATGTAATAGAGTAAGGTGGCGTTACCTGCCAGTTCTTGCAAGCCTGCTTGTCCGTCGCAGTCGGCATTAAAGGCGGCTTTCAGACAGCGAATGGCGATCGGACTCTTTTCTAAAATTTCCTGAGCCCACTTGATCCCCTCCTCTTCCAGCTGTTCCACCGGCACGACGCAGTTGACTAAGCCCATTTCTAGGGCTTGCTCGGCGCTGTACTGCCGGCAGAGGAACCAGATTTCCCGCGCCTTCTTCTGTCCGACGATGCGAGCGAGGTAGCTCGAACCAAACCCGCCGTCGAAGCTGCCCACTTTCGGGCCGGTTTGCCCGAATACAGCATTATCTGCCGCAATTGTCAAGTCACAAATAATGTGCAATACATGACCGCCTCCGATGGCATAGCCGGCAACCAGGGCGATGACCACCTTGGGCATGGAGCGGATCAGGCGCTGCAAATCTAACACGTTGAGGCGGGGGATGCCGGCATCATCTATATAGCCTGCTTCCCCCCGCACGCT
>CAZJNL010001146.1:0-501 GCA_964546515.1 uncultured Oscillatoria sp. | reverse complement strand
GTATTTGCCGTCCGTGTGGGGTCCTGCGCCGGTAAATAATACTACACCGATGCGGGTGTCTTCACGGGCGTCGCAGAAGGCGTCGTAGAGTTCAAAGACGGTTTTGGGGCGGAAGGCGTTGCGCTTGTGAGGCCGGTTGATGGTGATTTTGGCGATGCCGTCACATTTGTGGTAGAGGATGTCTTCGTAGGTTTTGGCAGTTTGCCAGTTGATTTGCATTTCTGTTGGGATGCGGATTGTAAAGACAAGGGCCGATCTAGTCTGGGAAATCTGGCCACTGGTGGCCAGCCCTAGGAATTGTATCGCAGCGCTGAGGTCAGGGCGAGCCGTGGCCATCAATCTCCAACCCATATCCATCCTCTTTGCAGACCGTCAAACACTCGCTTGAGCAGGGTCTGCTGTTCTTGGGTGATTGAGTTCTGAGAGCAAAGTGCAGATTTCAACAGAGAGTGGTCAAGAGGAGTAACTTGCCGAAAGGCACAGATCCGCTCTACGACTTGC
>CAZJNL010001145.1:0-2247 GCA_964546515.1 uncultured Oscillatoria sp. | reverse complement strand
AGACCGCCCCGGCTAGGGGGGAGGACGCTGTCGCGTCCCGCAACGCTTACGCGCCTGACTCACTTGTAACTAGCAACTTGCGTTAATATATGTATGTTAGCTGAACTATCACTAAATCAGACTTGTTAGTGACTTTGACCTCATTTGAATATTTTTTCAACTGGTTCCTGAACTCTTCTTTGAAGAACTTTTCAATTTGCTCCTTGTTAGGCTCGGACTCCAAGTAGGATTTTATTAAACTCTCAAAAGTTGAGATACAAGCTAAGCAGACAGCAACGATGTAAGTGGCAGCCGCTTCACCAGATATAACTTCTGCGCTCCTAAAAACATGTGGAAATAACAATAATATTCCGGCTCTGGCGGCTAGATCCATCATGCTTATTCCTATTAAAGCTAAGACGGCAGTCCCCGTAAAATTTGACGCTACAATTTCCGGCCTCAGGTAACTATCAAAATTGTATATTTTTATTATCCCTGCTAAAAGACCTGTTTGAGAAAGTAGAACGCTAAGAGGGGCTGTTCCGGGAATCGGAATAAAACTACTACCAAGGCAAACTGCTGCAGCTGCTGCAACGAGACTCCAAGCTACTTTTCTTTTGGCCTTGAGATTTACTTTCTGAGCGATAACAAACGCTTCAGTGCAAACATCTGGTATTGCTGCAATCGTTGTATTGACAAGCTCATTCAATCCAAAAGGATCTCCGTATATTGGAGCGGCGGCAACTTCTACAATGCCCCGCAAATTACTGCTGGAATTAAATTCTTTATTAAGGCTCTCTTTTAGTTGGCTAATTTTCCGCGTTTTGGCAATATCGCACTGACTCAAAACGACTATAACAGGGATTCCCAGATCGCCAGCTGTTACAATTATTTGAATTTCAAAATATTCTAACATCCTTGCTATACCCGCATGGATGAAATACCAAATTAAATGAATTTTCCCGTCTTTCCCGCTTTCCCAAATATTTCGATTGCCAAAAATTTTGTCTCGCCCAAAATATTCAGTTTTTGCGGCTTCGTAACCGGGATACTCATAAATAATAATGGGGGGGTTATCATTATAATACTGGGGTGAATCGGGATATTTATTGTAATACTGTGTCACTGGCGATCCCGCACTTGCTGGAGCCATGTTATCGCCGAATATGGCGTTTATTGTGCTACTTTTCCCAGCCCCTGTTCTGCCAATAAGTACGACGCTGGGAGGCTTAATTCTATCTTGAATACTTTGCAGTTTTTTCTGAATCTGCTTTTCTAGACTCATAACCTAGCTGCCAAAAAACTTTACTTGCGGTTGAATTTAGTGCCACAAGAGGTGGCTATCCTAGGCCAACCTAGATTTTGCGTACTGAGTGCTGGATACTGGAAATTCCTTGTCCAGCAAGCCTTGGCTCGGGCACGTCAGTTTTACTGAGTCCATAACTCCAAGAGAGCCGTTTCCTCTTGTTATTGCCTCTACCTACAAATAGCCTCTCAACAAAAGTGTGTCAAGTATGAAAATGTCGGATAATGTCAATAAATTGGAGAAATTTCCTAGGTAAAAATTGTCATATTTTGTCAGGGTAGTCAGAAAATGTCACAAAATGTATGAGACAATCCCAAAAACCCCCGCACCTACCTCACCTATGGACATTAAGGAAGTCTTACAATTGGCCGATGACCTAGTTTTCGCCCATACGGGAAAACACTTAGACGACCTGCAACAGGCGGTACTGCGGGGTGTTTTGCAAGGTCAGAAATACGCAAAAATTGCAGAAGAGTCCCACTGCACTGAGGGGTATGTCCGGAATGTCGCCTCGGGATTATGGCAAATCCTCTCAGGAGGATTAGGGGAAAACGTCAATAGAGCAAATTTGCGCTCCACACTGGAGAGGTGGCAATTCTCCAAGTTTTCATCAGCTATCGGGAAAGCCTTTGTAGGGATTGGTAACATCAACGTCTGTGGAGACACTTCGCAATTGCCAAAAGTCCCGCAACAGCGCACACCGGCTTCCCCCACCCCCAGCGAATCCAGCGCCAAACCCAAGAATCGACAAGATTTAAGAGATGCACCGGCACCCTCCCCATTTTACGGACGCACCGGCGAACTCAGTGCACTGCAAAAATGGATTGTACAGGAACGCTGTCGCCTCGTCGCACTGCTGGGAATCACCGGCACTGGCAAAACCGCACTCGCCGTGCAGCTAGTCAAGCAGATTCAGGATAAATTTGAGTGTGTGATTTGGCGAAGCCTCCGCTATTCCCCAC
>CAZJNL010001144.1:0-2247 GCA_964546515.1 uncultured Oscillatoria sp. | reverse complement strand
TAGTGCTGAAATCAGCCAAACTCGATTGGGGAAAACCAATCTTACTGGTGCCAAGAATATAAGTACCGTCAATTTTGAAGGGACTATAGTCCACAATCTTACTCTGGAAGACGGAACTGTGATTGAATTTTGCGACCACGATTGGTGACGGTTGCTGGTTGAGCCTCAGCCTACGGCGCTCGTCTGGTTGGAAAGGGAACAGCCGCGCTAGTTACCCAGGCACTCAGAGAGGCGATTGCGCTATTATTGAAGGTGTAAGCGAATTCGAGAGGAGGGTTATGGACAGAGAAGAGTTGCTCAGACGGTACGCAGCAGGGGAGAGGAATTTTGCCGGTGTCGTTTTGAGAAAGATTAACTTGAGAGGGGTCAACTTGAGCAATATCAACTTGAGAGGTGCCCAGCTGGCCGATGCCACTCTAAGCGAAGCCGATCTGTCTGGTGCGGACTTGAGCGAGGCTAACATGTTCGATGCGGAGCTTGATGGAGCCTTCTTGAGTGGAGCCAATTTGAGCCGCGCTAACTTGGATTGCACCAATTTCCAGAATGCCGACCTGAGTAAAGCCAACTTGCGTAAAGCTAGCGTATGTGATGCCGATCTGAGTGGAGCTGACCTGAGTGAAGCTGACCTGAGTGAAGCGAACCTGGCAGATAGCGGAATGTGTGACGTCAATTTGACAGGAGCTTCTTTGAGAAAGACTTATATCGGCGAACCTTGTATGCAAGGAGCAAATCTTACTGGAGTCAATCTCAAGGAAGCAATTATTGATTTGTATGAGACTAGTCACAGAAGCCTTGAAGGGGCAATTTTCTGCAACACAACCATGCCAGATGGCAGTATCAGAAATGAGGGATCCGAAGTAAATTATCCCCGCCAAAATAAGCGAGGAATAGCAAGTTTCTTCGACTAGCAAAGCCGCACCACCAAAAAGTTCGCTTACGAATAATTTTTCCAGACTGAAGGTGCTATAATTAAGAGGATAGATAGATTCAGGGCTCAAGTTATGGATGTTGAAGAACTGCTCAGACGGTATGCCGGTGGCGAGATAAATTTTGCTGGGGTTGAGTTGAAGTATTCCGCCGAATTCCTGAAAAATATTAACTTAAGTGGTAGCGATCTGAGTGGCGCTAACTTGGAAGGGGCTGACTTGAGGAGAGTTAACCTGTGCAATGTCAACCTGAGTGGTGCTAATCTGAGGAATTTATATTGTGAAGAAAGTGGATTGATAGGTGCTGACTTGAGAGGGGCCAATTTGTCAGGTGCCGAGCTTCGTAGTGTGAGCTTAGAAGATGCTAACCTAGCGGGTGCCAACTTGAGTCACTCCCATCTAGATAACATCAATCTCATTGGGGCCAATCTCACTGGTGCTAATCTGAGTAAAGCTTTCTTGTTGGTTGTCCGTTTTTACAGCGCCAACCTGACTTGTGTCAACCTCAGAGATGCCGAGCTGGATGAGGTTCAATTTCTCGATACCAACCTGAGAGATGCTGACTTAACTGGTGCCAATTTAAATGGTGCCTACTTAGTAGGTGCTGAGATGAGAGATGCTATTTTCTGTAATACCACTATGCCAGACGGGAGTATCAGAAATGACCACGGCCAGCGCTCCTGAACCCGAAAAAGTAGAGCCGTCATTATAGGACTAGCTAAATTGGTTAGGGCATCAGATATTGAGGGCGAGTGCTAGGAGCCACAGGAATTTTGGGAGCCAATGTAAGCGAAGAGTTAGCAATCCAGCGGCTGCAAAGTGAAGGAGGAATTTTTGTCAGTACCACTCTGCCAGATGGAAGAATATATACTGGTCACTCTCCCCTGGTATAAAATAAGGGGGCATTTCCAAGAAGCTCAGGCACGGGCCAAGGTTGAGGTTGATTCCAGCGAAATAGGGTGCTATAATAGACAGGAAAGCTTCTCTCTCGGAGAAAAAACATGGAAAGAATGGCAGTAGGAGAGTTAATTGACCGGTACGCAGCCGGCGAGCGGGATTTTACGGGAGTCAATTTGCGCAATGCAAATTTGGAGGGAGTCTACTTGAAACATGCTAATTTGAAAGGAGCCAATCTTGATGGAGCCAGATTGGATGGGTCTGACCTGCGTATGGCCTCGTTAGATGGAGCCCAACTAGGTGGGGTCAGTTTAAACGATGCTAATCTTGAAAAAGCGAGTTTGAAAGGAGCCGTGCTTGGGGGAAGCTTCCAGAGAAAGAAGGCAATTTTTGGCAACACCAGCATGCCCGATGGAAGTATCAG
>CAZJNL010001143.1:0-2251 GCA_964546515.1 uncultured Oscillatoria sp. | reverse complement strand
ATTAAATGAGATTTGCAAAACACGCCTGAAGACGGGTTTTAGAATATGCTTTCAAGCGGAACTTAGATAAGTTGCCGTGCGGGCGACCGGGCTGCGGCGGACAGAGAAGATTGCCCTAACCGCCTGACCTTCTCTCCCTCACCCCCCAACCGCCGCTGTGACAGAATTTCTTCTCATGGTGCATAATGGGAAAGCTCACAGCCTGTTATCCTAGAAAGGCTGTACAAGCTTCCTTGCAGTCCCTGCAACACTTCTGAGTACCAAATTTAAAGCCCATTTCCTGAATCCACACCTATGCGAACCCACTATTGCGGCCAACTCCGAAAGGAACAGATTGGAGAAACTGTCACCCTCTGTGGATGGGTTGACCGTCGCCGCGATCATGGGGGCGTGATTTTCCTAGACCTGCGTGATCGCACCGGCATAGTCCAAATCGTCAGCGATCCCGTTCGCACGCCCGCTTCTTACGAGACGGCAGAAGCCATGCGCAGCGAATATGTGGTGCGAATCACCGGTCGGGTGACGCAACGCCCCGCTGATTCCCTCAATCCCAAACTGGCCACCGGCGAGCTGGAAGTCTACGCTGATGCGATTGAGCTGCTCAACAAAGTCCACAAGTCGCTGCCTTTCCAGGTTTCGGCGGCGGAAACGGAACAGGTGCGCGAAGAGTTGCGGCTGAAGTACCGCTATCTGGATTTGCGGCGGGAGCGCATGAGCCGCAATCTCCAGCTGCGCCACGCTGTTGTCAAGGCAATTCGCCGCTATTTAGAAGACGCGCAAGGCTTTATTGAGGTGGAAACGCCGGTGCTGACGCGCTCGACGCCGGAAGGGGCGCGGGACTATTTGGTGCCCAGCCGCGTCAACCCGGGGGAGTGGTTTGCTCTGCCGCAGTCGCCGCAGCTGTTCAAGCAGTTGCTGATGGTGTCGGGGTTTGACCGCTACTACCAGATCGCCCGCTGCTTCCGGGATGAGGACTTGCGAGCCGACCGGCAGCCGGAATTCACCCAGCTGGACATGGAGATGAGCTTTATGTCTCTGGAGGATATTCTTGAGCTCAATGAGGGGTTGGTAGCACATATTTTTAAAACTGTCAAGGGGGTTGAGTTGCCGCGTCCTTTCCCCCGCCTGACTTATGCTGAGGCGATGGGCCGGTATGGCAGCGACAAGCCGGACACGCGCTATGGCTTGGAGTTGGTGGATGTCTCGGATTTGATGAAGGACTCTGGGTTTAAGGTGTTTTCGGGGGCGATTGCTGCCGGTGGGATTGTGAAAATCCTGCCGGTTCCCGGAGGGAATGAGGCGATTTCCAACGTGCGGATTAAACCGGGCGGGGATTTGTTTAATGAAGCGAGCGCTGCCGGTGCGAAAGGTTTGGCTTATATTCGCGTCCGGGATGACGGGGAGATTGACACGATTGGCGCGATTAAGGACAACCTGAGCGAGGAGCAAAAACAGGAACTGCTGCGGCGCACCGGCGCTCAATCTGGGGATTTGCTGCTGTTTGGCGCTGGACCGGCTGACATCGTGAATAAAACTCTCGACCGGCTGCGTCAAACGATCGCTCGCCAGTTGGGATTGATTGATGAAAGTAAAATCAATCTGCTGTGGGTGACGGATTTCCCGATGTTTGAGTGGAATGCCGAGGAGAAGCGCTTGGAGGCACTGCACCACCCGTTTACGGCTCCGCACCCGGATGATGTGGGCGATTTGAAGAGTGCGCGGGCGCAAGCTTATGATTTGGTGTTGAATGGCTATGAAGTCGGTGGGGGGAGCAGGCGGATTTACCAGCGGGAAATTCAGGAGAAAGTGTTTGAAACGATTGGTTTGAGTAAGGAGGAAGCTTATAACAAGTTTGGCTTTCTGCTGGAGGCGTTTGAGTACGGTACGCCGCCGCACGGGGGGATTGCTTACGGTTTAGACCGGCTGGTGATGTTGCTAGCTGGGGAGGAGTCGATTCGGGATGTGATTGCGTTTCCGAAGACGCAGCAAGCGAGCTGTTTGCTGACGAATGCGCCGTCTGGAGTGGATGAGAAGCAGCTGAAAGAGCTGCATGTGGCTTCGACTTACAAGCCAAAAGATAAGCCGTCCAGTTGAGTGTGCGCAGGGGAACCCCACCCCCTAACCCCTGCCCCTTATCCCCAGAGGGGGCCCCACCTTCCCCGTTGACGGGGAGGGGGAATTTGGAACTCCCACCGACGTAGGACAGGCGTTCCCTCCGACCTCTCGCCTGCCCTCTCGCCGGTCCCAAAAG
>CAZJNL010001142.1:0-2253 GCA_964546515.1 uncultured Oscillatoria sp. | reverse complement strand
AAGCGTTGAATAGCCAAGGCAGCCTGCAATTGGCGCTCGGACAGCCTGAACAAGCTCTTGCAACTTGGCAGCAGGCTGAGGTAAAATATACAGGAGCCGGTGACGAGCTGGGTGCTATTCGCAGCACCATCAACCAGAGCCTAGCTCTAAAAGCGTTAGGGCTTTACCGGCGAGCGCTAGCGACCTTAACCCAAGTGCGCAGATCCCTTGATAAGCAGCCAGACTCTTTGCTCAAAGCAGCCGGATTGGATAGCCTTGGCAGCACCCTCTGCCTAATTGGCGATTTAGAGCAATCCCGGCAAGTTTTGCAGCAAAGTTTAATTATAGCCCAACAATTGAACTCACCGCCAGATATTGCTGCTGCCCTATTCAGTTTAGGCAACACAGCCCGCAGCCAGCAGGACGCCAAAGCTGCGTTAGAATTCTACCAGCAGGCTGCCGCGATTTCCCCCTCTCAAATAACAAAGATAAAAGCCCAACTGAATCAACTGAGCCTATTGGTAGAAACTGAGCAATGGTCAGACGCTCAAGCGATGTGGCCGCAAATTGAGCCTCAGATTGCCAATCTGCCCCCCAGTCGGGCGGCGATTTACGCCCAAATTAACTTGGCGCACAGTTTGACCCAACTGAAACAGAATACTGCCACAAATACCCCTACTTGGTCAGCAATTGCCCAGCTAGTAGCTAAAAGCGCCCAACAGGCAAAAAGCCTGGGAGACCGGCGATCCTACGCCCTAGCGCTTGGCATTCTCGGTGGGGTGTACGAACAAACCCAGCAGTGGTCGAGCGCTCGCGAACTGACTCAGGAAGCTCTACTTTTAGCTCAAGCGATCAACGCTCCGGACATTGCCTATCGCTGGCACTGGCAATTAGGGCGACTCCTGAAAGTTCAGGGAGATATTAAGGGAGCGGTTGCGGCTTACAGTCAGGCGGTGAGTGCCCTCCAGTCTTTGCGCAGCGATTTAGTTGCCATCAATCCAGACATTCAGTTTTCGTTTCGGGAAAGTGTGGAGCCGCTTTACCGGCAACTTGTCAGCCTGCTCTTGAAACCGGGCGACACAGAACCCAGCCAGCAAAACCTGCTCCAAGCCCGCAACGTCATTGAATCTTTGCAATTAGCGGAGCTGGACAACTTCTTCCGAGAAGCCTGTTTGGATACCAAACCTGCGCAGATCGATAGAGTCGATCCGCAAACAGCTGTAATCTATCCAATTATTTTGGCAGATCGCTTAGAAGTGATTCTCAGCTTACCGCAAAAACCCCTGCGCCACTACGCAACTTTCCTGTCCGAGAGCGAAGTTGAGAGCGTCGCAGAGAAGTTTCGACAAGTCTTAGTCATTCGCAGCAAACGCGAGTATGTGCCCTTTTCCCAGCAAGTGTATGACTGGCTGATTCGTCCGGCTGAAACAGACTTAGCAAACAGTGGCGTCAAGACATTGGTGTTTGTGCTGGATGGCTCCTTGCGGAATATCCCTATGGCAGCTTTGAACGACGGCAAGCAGTATCTCATTGAAAAGTATAGCATCGCTCTGACACCAGGACTGCAGCTGCTAGACCCGAAACAGTTGCAAAGGGGAGAACTCAAGGTACTCGGCGCAGGGCTCACTGAAGCGCGTCAGGGATTTCCTCCCCTGGAGAACGTGGCGCGGGAATTAAAAGAAATCAAGTCTGAAGTGCCCGGTGTGGTTTTGCTCAATCAGGAGTTTACCAGCAAAAATCTGCAAGGTAAAATCAAATCAGCGGATTTCGATATCGTTCACATTGCCACCCACGGCAAGTTCAGCTCCAAAGCAGCAGAGACATTTATTCTGACTTGGGATGACCGGCTCAGTATCAATCAGCTGGATAACTTACTCGAGTCGAGGGACGAAAATAGACATCAGGCGCTCGAACTGCTTGTTTTCAGCGCTTGTGAAACTGCAGCGGGGGATAAGCGAGCTGCTCTGGGGATTGCGGGGATGGCGGTGCGGGCTGGAGTTCGCAGCACCCTAGCAACGCTGTGGGCTGTCAGTGATGCTGCTACTGTTGAGCTGATGAGTCAGTTCTATAAGGAGTTAACGAGCACCAAAGAGACTAAAGCAGAAGTGCTTCGTCGCGCCCAATTATCTCTTTTGCGGAATCCGCTGTACAAACATCCGATTTTCTGGGCACCTTACGTCTTAGTGGGGAATTGGCTGTAGCGCTATATAACCCAAGTTGCTACTTACCAGTGATTCAGGTCAGATCCCCCCCTAGCCGGGGCGGTCTCCGTGG
>CAZJNL010001141.1:0-2253 GCA_964546515.1 uncultured Oscillatoria sp. | reverse complement strand
AGCTCGCCGTGCTGAGTCAAGTCTCCTGGGAGCAGCAGGAAATCGATCTCCAGCCGGCACAAGCGCTCTAGAACCGTCTCCAGAGCGGGGATACTGATTTCCACCAGATGAAAGCGGCTGGGATTGTCCCAGATTGTCTGAGGGAGGGCGATGTGTGGGTCGCTCACCACCGCAAAACGAAAATTTAGCTTCATAATAAAAATTTAACAAAGTTCCCTGCTGTAAACTTTTCCCCACCCGTAAGGTCGGGGCTAGAAACTGGTGTGTCCGGGCAGACAGGGCTGTAACAATTTTTACTCTTTATTGCTGACTTTTGACGTTTTGGTGGTTCCACCGCGATCTCTTGGGGGAAAAATATACAGTAGGGCTGCTATTCTGTCTTACTAAGCCAACTTCTCCGCAGGCACAAAAGTGGCAGGGGTTTTAGACGGTGCGCGGACTGCCAGGAAATAGTCAACAAATATTGACAAAGTTACGGAAGCCTGCAGTGAGGAGTTGTAAGTTCCTGGATCGAACCGATGAGTGAAGCACACATGCCCAATAACCCGCATTTCCCTGAACCGCAAAACCCAGTCGGGGCGGATTCCCCAGCCGCCCGGACAGATGTCGCAGAACACGAGTCCCGCCTGGACTCCGACGCTGAGGCGGAAGACTGGCTGACGGTGAATTTCCCCAATGCCATCAGCATCGATGTTCTTGAGTGCGAAACCCCACCGGCAGAATGTAGTCCAGGCGTCTCGCCTGGACTCGCCAGCGAGCTGACCAGCTCAATCGCCACTTGGCAACCTGGAGCGGCGCACCGATCTGATATTGCTGTCGAGACTGCTGTCGAGACTGCTGTCAGTCTGCCAGAAGCTGCCGAGCTGGTGGCTTTGATTCAGCAGCTGCGCCAGCGCAATAATGACTTAGCCCATGAAATCGCTGAGATGGAAAACGCACTTCACGACTGCCAAAGTGCCCTGCAGCTGCACAAGACGCGAGCGCAAGCGCAACAAGTCTCCTTAGCCAAACAGACTCAAGACTTGGCAGCGGCGCAAGCGCAAGTCCTGCGCGTCTCCCGCGAGCTGGAATCCTCTCGTCAAGAAATCCAGCGCCAGCAGACATTGATTCAAACCCTAACCGAGCACCTGCAAACCAGCCAGCAGCGGCTGGCCCAAATCGAGCGGGAATGCACCCTCACCCAGCTGCGCTGCAGCGAACAAACTCAGCGGCTGTTGCAAAGCGAAACCACCTGTCGGGATTTGCGCTCGCGCCTTGCCAGACAGCAGCGCCAAACTTTACAGTTCAAAGCCGCCCTGGAAAAGTGTCTGGAGACACCGGCTGCCCCGGAAACCGCCCGCATCATAGCCGCCAGCCTCTCAGAGGGCACCGCCAATACCCCAGACTCGCACCTGCCCAAGGCGCTGCCCATCCAACCTTGGACAGCGCTGCCACCCTCTGAACCCTTGGCGTCCCCACCACCGGCACAGGAGGTGCCGGTAGAGGTTTATATCGCCACCGCAACCGACCCAGCAGACGCCTTATTGGCCCAGCCAGAACCCAGTCAGCCAAAGGAGCCTCTCTGGCAAGACTTCGCCCAGCTGATTGACAAAGCGGCTGAGGCAGTCAGTGCCAATTCAGCGGCCATCTTGGCCCCACCCGCTCCGGGTGGCCCGACTCCGGGCCCCGTAGTCCAGGCGGATCGCCTGGACACCGGCAACCCATTAGAGCCAGCCGGTCAGGCATCTGCTGCTGCCCCGCCAAACTGGCCAGCGCCCGAAATTCGCTCCGCAAACCCGGCCAAAAAACGGCAGTCACTAGGTGGGATTCAGCTGCCCACCTTTCCCCGTCTGTAGGGGGGCGTTCGTGTCCAAGGGCGTGGGGATTAGCAATTGCCAGTGCCCAGCAACAATAAGCACAAGAGCGAGAACCCAGGTTTCTTTAACAGGAAGATCGAGAAACCGGGTTTCTTTAAGAAACCCGGTTTCTGGCTTTTGTGTGAAAAAATTGCTCTTTTGTGTGATAATCCAGATTTCTTTGAGAAAGCGGGTTTTTGGCTTTTGTCTGAGAAGCCAGACTTCTTTCAGAAACCGGGGTTCTGTCTTATGTGTGAGAAAGCCGCTGCCTCACTTGTATGTTAAAAAGCGAGTTTCTTTGAGTGCGAGCGTGCGTAAGCGTTGCGCCCCCGCAGGAGCCGCGTGCCCCTGCAGAGATATCTAGCACTAGCCAAATTGGTTAGGACATTAGACATGGAGGGCAGGCTGTAGCGTTAGC
>CAZJNL010001140.1:0-2254 GCA_964546515.1 uncultured Oscillatoria sp. | reverse complement strand
AACCGCGGCTTCCCGCAGGGTAGAGCGCCAAGGAAAGAAAAGAGAGAGAATTTCACGATTTAGAACGGCTGGAGAAATTATCAACAGAAATTAGTAGCGCAGTATGGCAACTACGATCTGGATGGAAGATATCACCAAAAACTATCGCCTCGGCGAAATGGAAGTCCCTGTTCTCAAGGGAATTAATCTCAATATTGAAGAGGGCGAGTATCTCGCCATTATGGGCGCGTCGGGTTCTGGCAAGTCCACGCTAATGAACATCATTGGCTGTCTGGATCGTCCCACAAGTGGGCACTACATTCTGGACGGCAGAAACCTGACTGCGCTGAGTGACGATGAGTTAGCGTATATTCGGAATCAGCAGATTGGTTTTGTGTTTCAGCAGTTTAATTTGCTCCCCCGCGCTACCGCACTGGAAAATGTTATGCTGCCGATGGTTTATGCCGGCATTCCTAAGTCTGAGCGTCGCCGCCGCGCAGAGGAAGCGCTGACTCGCGTCGGTTTGGCAGAGCGGTTATTAAATCGTCCGAGTCAGCTTTCTGGCGGGCAGCAGCAACGAGTTGCGATCGCTCGCGCTCTCGTCAACCGTCCCGCCCTTGTTCTGGCAGACGAACCGACTGGAGCGCTAGACACGCAAACTTCTGAGGAAGTGATGGAGTTACTGAGTGAGCTAAACCGTCAAGGCATCACGATCGTTATTGTGACGCACGAACCCGATATTGCTGCCCAAACTCGCCGCACGATTCACGTCAAGGATGGCTTGGTGATTGATTAGATCAGCCAGTAGGGTGCGTTCCGTTTTGAGGAAGCACCCCACTGATGGAGTAATTTCAACGCGGAACGCACTCTACCTCTACTTAGGTTGCTGTTGCTGCCGGCGCTGACTCCGTTGCTGGCGCAATTCCTGAAGCTTTTGTTTTTGCTCGGGAGTCAAAATGGCTTCCATCTGGCTCTCAGCATTTTTCCGAATCGCTTCGATTTTCGCTTTTTGGTCTTCACTCAGGTTAAGGTTGGGCTTTTGATGTTGCTGCCGAGCCGTTTCCATTTGTGCCTTCTGCTGGGGCGTGAGAATAGCATCCATTTGCTGCCGAGTGGCCTCGTGAATTTGCTTCATTTTTGCCTGCTGATCGGCGGTCAAATTCAGTTCCTTCCCTGGCATTTCCCCAGCACCCCGTGAGGCTTGCAATTCCTGAAGTTTTTGTTTTTGATCGGCAGTCAAAATGGCGTCCATCTGGATCTGAGCATTTTCCCGAATCGCTTCCATTTTCGCTTTTTGGTCTTCAGTCAGATTAAGGTTGGGCCGTTGCCGTTGCTGCCGAGCCGTTTCCATTTGTGCCTTCTGCTGGGGCGTGAGAATAGCATCCATTTGCTGCCGAGTGGCCTCCTGAATTTGCTTCATTTTTGCCTGCTGATCGGCGGTCAAATTCAGTTGCTCCATTCCCCGACCGCCCATATGGCCAGGGTCAGCAAAAGCAGGATTGGTGAAAGCGGGAATCATGGGGGAAGCGGCCAGCATCAAAGCAATAGCACCCGGCAAGAAGGACAAAGCTTTCATCGTCTTCATAACTGAGAAAATTCTAGATTGTAGATGTGTGGCAACAACACATTTGTTTGTTGTATAAGGTTAGACTAGGGAAGGGTGAGAACGGTTCACTGCCGGTTCAGCACCGCTGGATTGGACAAACCGCCCTCTCCAGAATGGGAAAGCCGGCACTGATGGCGGAAGTTTGGATACTGGCGATCAGAAAGAAGCTGTTGGCGAATCCCTGAGGGGTTAGACCTTTTCGCTGGGAAGTAAAGAACGGCGAAGCATTGGCCAAGCGAAATTTCGGGCGCAGTCGTAAAGATCCGCACCGCCAATGCTTCGCCCCTACATCGGATCTTGTGTAGGGGCGAAGCATGAGCGCGACAGTTTCTGCAATCGGTGAAAAGATTACATCCGCTCATGCTTCGCCCTTCCCCCAGCGCTAGCCAGAACCGAACAACCTACCCACAAAAGAAGACGTGGGGTAAAACCCCCTATCAATTCGCCAACAGCATCTCAGAAATCGCAGCTATACAAACAAAGCCCGCGCGATCGGGGGGCTAATATCCTCGTTTGCTTGTATACTTGCTATTATAAAGATGTTGTTGGCGAATTGATCTGGGGTCTTACACTCTATGCCCCCTTTTGGGGGTTGGTTGTTCGGTTTGTCTGTGGCTAGCGCTAAGGGGAAGGGCGAAGCATGAGCCTACCAGCAGAGAAACCCAAAAA
>CAZJNL010001139.1:0-2258 GCA_964546515.1 uncultured Oscillatoria sp. | reverse complement strand
CGGAAAGAAATAGCTCCTGAAAACCAGTCTGGATAAGCTTTTTAGGAGATGTGGGTAATGAATCGCGGCCTTAATGGCTTTGGGTGCGCTTGGTGAGGGTGAGAATCTTTGCACAAATGGGATGCATCCCGTTTTTGCCGTGCGGATAAAAGGGCAGCCAGGCGCAAGCGCGGCAATCAGTCCCCTCGAGCGAGAAGGGAGAGGGGAGCCTAGGGGGGTGAGGGCCCCCCTCTCCAGCTGTTGTAGAACGCCGAATCGCGTCTGGGGAACGGGGGGTGAGGGTGAGAATCTTGGCACAAATGGGATGCTCCCATCGCTAATGGCTGATTTGTGCGGAAGATTTACTATAGATTCTATCCGCCTGATTGCTTTTGCGTATGAGCTATTGCCTCAATCCCGACTGCCAGAAGCCCCAGAACCCAGATGGCAATAAATTTTGCCAAAATTGTGGGTCAAAATTGCTGCTGAGAGGGCACTACCGAGCCATCAAACCCCTCGGTCAGGGCGTGTTCAGCAGAACTTTCTTGGCTGTGGATGAGGACATCCCCTCTAAACCCACCTGCGCGATCAAGCAATTTTTCCCCCCAGAAACTGGCACCGACAGCCCGCAGAAGGCGGCTGAGCGATTTGAGCGGGAAGCGCTGCAGCTGGACAAACTGGGCCAACACCCCCAAATTCCCCGGCTGCTGGGGTTTTTTGAACTTGACGGGCATCAGTATTTGGTGCAGGAGTTTATCGAGGGTCAAAACTTGGCAGGTTCGCTGGAGGAGCGAGGGCCATTCAGCGAAACCCAGCTCCGGGCGCTGCTGGAGGATTTGCTGCCGGTGCTGCAATTTGTGCACGGCAACTCTGTGATTCACCGAGATATTAAGCCAGAAAACATCATTCGCCGCCGGTCAGATGGGCGGCTTGTTTTGGTGGATTTTGGCGCGTCTAAATCTTTCACCCCATCTGCCGGGCTCGGAAGTGCGACGATTGTTGGCAGTCCGGAATATATCGCCCCGGAACAGCTGGAGGGCAGTGCGGTTTTTGCCAGTGACCTCTACAGCTTTGGCGTCACTTGCGCCTACCTGCTGACTCAGACTCCCCCGTTTAATCTGCGTCACGGCAAGGAGTGGGTGTGGCGGCAGCACTTGCCCCGACCGGTGAGCGCTTCTCTCGGTCGGATTATTGACAAAATGCTGTTTTTGTCAGTACAAAGTCGTTACGGGTCTGCTGAGGAAATTCTCCTCGATTTGAGACAGCCGCCACCGGCATCTTGGAAGTGCGTGGAAACGCTCACCGGGGCTGCCGGTCGGGTTCGCTGTGTGGCGCTCAGTCCCGACGGGCAAAGGGTGGCCGGTGGCATTGAGGACAGCAGCATCAAAGTCTGGAATTTGGGCACCGGCAGCCCGCCGGTGGCGCTGAGCAGTTTGCTGTTCGGCCATGCCGGCTGGGTGAATGCGCTAGCGTTCACCCCGGACGGGCAACTGCTGGTCAGTGGCAGCGGGGACCGGACTGTCAAAATCTGGAATTTGGGCACCGGCAAGCTGGTTCGCACGCTAGGGGGTTTGTTTGCTCAGGATTTTGGCTGGGTGTATTCCCTGGCGGTTAGCCCGGAAGGGGAGTTGGTGGCGGGCGGTTATGGCGACAAGACGGTGAAAATCTGGAATTTGGCGACCGGCAAACTGTTGGGGACGCTGACGGGGCACTCCGCCTGGGTGGAATCGGTGGCGATTAGCGCTCAAGGGAATATTCTGGCGAGTGGCAGTGGGGATAAGACGGTGAAGATTTGGCAGCTTAAGCGCAGCGCCGGCTTTTCGGGGGCAACTCCTGCGCACACGCTCACTGGCCATTCGGAAACGGTGCGCTCTGTGGCCATCAGCCCGGACGGCGAGTTGGTTGCCAGCGGCAGCAGTGACTGTACAGTTAAGCTGTGGCACACCGGCACTGGGGAACTGCTGGGCACTCTGACGCACTCTGACTGGGTGAGTGCTGTGGCGATTAGTCCGGGGGGTGAGATTGTTGCCGGTGGGGGGAGGGATGGCTGCGTGCAACTGTGGAATCCTTATACTGGTCGGCAGGTGGCTTCCCTCACCCAGCATTCAGCTGGGGTGAGCGGTGTTGCTTTCAGTGCGGATGGCCGATTCCTCGCCAGCGGCAGCGCTGACGGCACTGTGAAAATTTGGCGGGTGATGGCTTAGGATGTCTATGATGCTGAGCCGCGAATCCGTGAAGCGCGACGCGCCACATTCGACCGTGCACGCCTCTTATATCCA